>CAYJHU010000247.1:0-3672 GCA_964369655.1 uncultured Desulfovibrionaceae bacterium
GAAGGAGCTACGCGATCTTTGCCAAGAATTTTTTCTTGCCAAGTTTCGTAGGTACCGGAGGAAGTGTCACGAGAAATAACGGCAATGGGCTTGTCTGGGCCGCCAACGTCTTTCCAGTTTTTGATTTTGCCGGCATAAATGCCTTTGAGTTGTTCAACTGTAAGGTCTTTAACAGGATTTTCAGGGTGTACCACAGGCACAAGGGCGTCAATGGCAACAACAATGCGGTTAGGCTTTATACCTTTTTTTTCTGCAAGACCAATTTCTTTTTTGGAAATGTCACGTGAAGCCATGGCAATGTTGCAAAGACCGTCGAGCAGGGCTTTAATTCCGTTACCAGAACCGCCACCGGAAATGGCAAGGGCCACGTCCTTATTTTTAGCCATGTAGGCTTCGGCAGTTTTTTGGATAACAGGTAAAACTGTGGTGGAACCGTTAATTACAACGTCTTCTTTTGCAATAGCAGGGGTAGCAAGGCTTACAGCAAGCAAAGCAAGTAAAATGCGTGAGAACTTCATCTGGATAACTCCTTAATGGTTATGTAATAGACGCATGCGGTAAGCCCCATGGCACGTCCGCTGTCTGCGTCGTGTATGGGTATCGTTTTTCTATGTTACAGCAATATGACGAAAAATAAAAAGAATGGTGACAGCTTGGATAACTTATGTATATAAGTGGTTTAGCTGTCAACATTGTAGTGAATTAATGTGACGTAGTTTCATTTGTGCGCGTTATGGGCGCCATAAAACGTATGGTGTGTGGTTCAATGCAATAGAGACAATTGGCACTGATGTCTTCTGCTCTGGTGACAAAACCGCCTTTATTTACGGCATAAACAGCGCTTTCCTCTAAGCTGCAATCAAAAAATTGCAATTCATCATTGGTCATGTAATAGGCCGTGGTCCAGTGCCGATTGATAGGCTCGGTATTGGGCATAAGATAGCGCAAAAAGCGGAAAACCACTGCGCGTCCAAGAACGTTTTTGGCAATAATGGGAGGAACATCATTGGGTTGTGGCTTAGTACTGCTGAGCGTGTTTGGCAAAAGCCATTGACTTATGCTTTCCCAAACCACATCAGGGCTTGGCGGCGTGTGCAAAGAACCTTCAAAGGGGCGTTCAACGGTGAGGGGACGCTTTTGACTTTGAATGTTGAGCATGGCGTCCACAAGTCCCACATAGTCGGTTTTTTGCTCAAGTACAGCCTTAAAAACCTGCGGATTTTGCGCAAGCCCCAAAAGTGTTTCATGAAAAATATCACGCGCTTGCATTGTGCGAATGCGATGAGTCACCTTAAGCCCGTTTAATACTGCATATAAAGCACAAAAAACATCAATCTTGCCTTGAAAAAGTGGTTTCATAACGCCTCCAACAGTTTATAATACCGTATATGGTGTAGCGTGTCAAAAAAATGTGAAAGGAATTTGAATTTTTCTAAAAAGCGCATACAGCCTACCATATTAAGCACTAGACAAGCCAAAGCGCAAAGTGTATAAGAGCTGAACATTAACTATATTACTATAACTTGATATGCAGATAATAAAACAAATATCCGAAATTACAAATTTTTGTAATACGCTTAGTGCTTCAGGGCAGCGCATTGCCCTTGTTCCCACCATGGGTTTTTATCATCGCGGGCATGAGGCGCTCATGGCGCGTGCTAAAGAAGTGGCCGATAAAGTCGTGGTCTCTCTTTTTGTGAATCCTACACAATTTGCTCCCGGCGAAGATCTTGAGGCCTATCCGCGTGACTTTGAGCGCGATGCCGCCATTTGCGAGCGATTGCAAGTGGATGCTCTCTTTGTGCCAAGCGTAGAAGAGATGTATGCGCCTGACCATGCCACCACAATTAGCTTGCCTGATTTGTCGCGTAAGCTGTGCGGAATAGCGCGCCCAACGCACTTTCAAGGTGTATGTACCGTGGTCACCAAGCTCTTTATGTTGACACGCGCTCATGTCGCAGTTTTTGGCGAAAAGGATTGGCAACAGCTGGCCATTGTGCGGCGCTTGGTGCGGGATTTAAATATTCCCATCGAAATTTTGGGGCATGCCATTGTGCGTGAGGATGATGGATTGGCATTAAGCTCTCGTAATGTTTACATGACAGAAGCAGAACGCGCCCAAGCGCCCGAAATTCAAAAAGGCTTGCAATTTGCCAAAACCTTGGTTGCTCAAGGCGAAAGAAATGCGGCCTTGCTTCAGCAAGCTTTATTGGCTCGCTGGGCAGAAAAACTCCCCCTAGGACGGCTCGACTACCTTACAGTGGTGGATGCTGATTCCTTAGAGGCCCAAGAAGTAATAGGAAAAACCTCGCTCATGGCCTGCGCAGTACGCATGGGTAAAGCAAGGCTGATTGATAATATTCTTTTATAAAAGGAGCATACATGAAGTTCCCCCAAGGCAAATATCTTTTTACCTCCGAGTCTGTCACCGAAGGCCATCCTGATAAAGTGGCTGACCAAATTTCCGATGCAATTTTGGACACGCTTTTAGCACAAGATCCAGAATCACGCGTGGCTTGCGAAACCTTGGTAACCACAGGCATGGCCGTTGTAGCCGGTGAAATCACCACCAAGGGCTATGCTGACTTTGCTCAAGTTGTGCGTGAAACCATTAAGGAAATTGGCTATAATAGCTCCGATATGGGCTTTGACTGGCAAACATGCGCCGTTATTTCTTCCATTGATAAGCAATCCCCAGACATCGCCCAAGGCGTTGATCGTACCGCTCCTGAAGATCAAGGCGCCGGCGACCAAGGCATGATGTTTGGCTTTGCCTGCACAGAAACAGCAACGCTTATGCCTGCTCCTATTTACTGGGCGCATCAACTTTCTCAGCAGCTTTCACGCGTGCGTAAAGCCGGTATTGTTGACTTTTTCCGTCCTGACGGCAAGACTCAAGTTTCTTTTGAATATGTTGACGGCAAGCCCACACGCATTAACAATGTTGTTGTTTCAACGCAGCATGCCGACGGTGTGAGCCAATCAGATATCGTGGAAGCCGTGCGCGCCCACGTTATCCGCCCTGTGCTTGAGCCATCTGGGTTTTTCACTGAAAAAGATTGCGAAATCTTCATCAATACCACGGGACGCTTCGTGGTAGGCGGCCCTATGGGCGACTGCGGACTTACCGGACGTAAAATCATCAATGATACCTATGGCGGCGCTGGTCATCATGGTGGCGGTGCATTTTCCGGTAAGGATCCCTCAAAGGTTGACCGTTCCGGTGCCTACATGGGACGCTACATAGCCAAAAACGTTGTTGCCGCCGGCCTTGCCACGCGCTGCGAAGTGCAAATTGCCTACTGCATTGGCGTTGCTGAACCTGTTTCTGTATTGGTTTCTTCCCTCGGTACCAGCGATCTTTCCGATGAAGTTTTAACCAAGGCCGTGCGTGAAGTCTTTGATTTGCGCCCTTATTATATTTCCAAGCATCTTGACCTGTGCCGCCCCATTTACAAAAAATCTGCGTGCTACGGTCACTTTGGACGTGAGCTGCCAGAATTTACTTGGGAAAGAACCGACGCTGTGCAAGACTTACGCACTGCGGCTAAAGTGTAATTTTTTTAAGGGGGCTTTTTGAAAGCTCCCAAACTAATGACAAAGTCTTCTGGGGAAACCTTTTTTGTGAACAAAAAAGAGTTTCCCCAGGCCCCTTCCAAAAAAAACTTTAAT
>CAYJHU010000248.1:0-3671 GCA_964369655.1 uncultured Desulfovibrionaceae bacterium
AAGCGCGTTTTGAAAGGGGTTTGGGGAAAACTTTTTGGCGCTAGCAAAAGTTTTCCCCAAAAAAAAATCTCAAATTAGAATGCCGTGACAGTGTAGGAGGAGTCATTCAACAGCTTTTTATGCTTTGCACTAATTCGAATTGAATCTTGACAAGCCCCCTGCCCTGTTGCACATTTGCCATAACTCAGCTAGCCATTTGCCATGGTTTTGGCTTAGCCACACTCCAAAGGAGAAATACCATGCTAAAATATTATAAATCCATACTTATATTTATAAGCTTTTGTTGCACTCTCGTTTCTGGGCAAGCCTTAGCCAAAGACTATGAGGCCGAATATCAAAAAAGCGCTGTAATGCTTGATATAATAAATGCTACCGAAGCTTATAAACAGGGAATTACTGGTGCCGGCGTTAGTGTTGGTATTTTTGATTCATCAGTCAGAGCTGAACACCCGGAATTTAGTGGAAGCATAACAGCAATGCCTACTTATTTGGAAGATGGAAGCCTCCTACTTTATCCTGATTGGTCAGTCCGCGAAATGCAGCATGGAAGTCATGTGGCAGGCATAGTGGCTGCTAATCGTGATGGTGTGGGTATGCATGGGGTAGCTTATGGTGCTGAACTTTTTACTATGGCGATATTTGCTTACCAAGGTAATGAACCCTTGTACGTAGCTGAAAATTTTGAAAAATATTTTCAACTCTATCCTCAAGTGCGTATAGTCAATAATAGTTGGGGAACTTCTTCTTCTCCATATTATCCCTACAGTATCATTTCAGCTGATGGCGCTGAAATAGTTAGAAAATATGAATTCTTTACGGATATGCAGCACTTTATGAATTATTGGGAGGGTACAGGTGCTACCGCCTATGAAATGGCCAAATATGCCCTCGAAAATCCAGATAAAGTTTTTGTATGGGCTTCTGGCAATGAAGCCTTCCCCACGGGGTCTACTGAGCCCCTTTTACCACGCTATATGGGATCAGGCCTTAGCAATTGGCTAAGTGTTGGCTCTGTGGATAGTTCGCAAATTACAAAAGAGACTAACACTGGCAATTTACTGTTAAATTCCGGCGGCATAAGTGTCTTTAGTGACCTTGCGGGCGGTGCGCAGCGCTGGACTGTTTTTGCTCCAGGTAGCATGATATATTCCAGCATAGCCACAGATCTTAGCTATAAAAGCTATCATGGCACATCCATGGCTGCCCCTGTGGTAAGCGGAGTGTTAGCTCTTGTGCAACAAAAATTCCCTTGGATGACAGGCAAACAACTAGCCGATACCGTCTTAAGCACAGCTAACAGCAATATTGAATTTACTGATGACTATATTGTACAAATAGTAAATAGCGGCGGGCGCAGGGATCTCGTTTTTACCTTTATTGGCCAAGCGGTACCTGATAATTTGACCAAAGCAGACGCCCAAGCCATGATGCGAAAATTTTATACTTCCAGTGAAAATACTCTGACCGATTGGGGGGTTCCCTTAAGCTTTTTTGAGGGAATGATTGAATATGACCAATACGCCTTTGTGGGTAACGTAGACGCGGAGTCAATTGTCGGGCAAGGCGTTGTGGACGCTGGCAAGGCCATAGGCGGCATTGCCGAGCTTGATGCCAACCGCATGACAGACAAAAATGTCATCAACATTTCGGAACTTGGAAGAAGCGATGCAGTAGAAGTCTTTGACACCATGGGCTATACTGCAGAATTTTCTAATGATATTAGCCAATTTAAATGGGATGACAAGTATCATTTTGATGATTATAAAACCACCGCCAGCGGTGGAGACCCAATGTTTAATGCCGCAGCTGAGGCTCTTAATGACAAAAATATTGGTATTCTAAAAACTGGGCTTGGGCATTTAATTCTCTCTGGTGAAAATACCTATGCAGGGGCCACCATTGTAGAAGGCGGAACCCTTAGCATTGCCACTAATGTGCTTGGTGGCGGCGGAAAGTTGCTTAACTCTGACGTAGTTGTGCGCACTGGTGGCACTTTGTCCGGCAATGGTAGCATTGCAACGCAAGTTATTAACAGTGGCATAGTGGCTCCGGGCATGTTTGGCCTGAGCGATGCAAGTCTTAATACCACCACATTACAAGTAGAAAATTATACACAAGGCGCAAACGGCACTTTGCAGATTAATTTTGATAGTAATGCTAACTATGGTAAGCTTAATGCCACAAATTATTTAGCTAACGATGGCAAATTAGTTTTTAACCCTGTGGCGGGTTTTTATAGTAATGCTACCAATAATCTTACTATTTTCACAGGCGCACTGCCTGCCGCTGGGTCATTTTCTTCCACAACAGTTGCGGACACTTCACCTACTATAGATTTTTCCGTCATTACAAATAGTATAGATTCTTACACCTTAAGTGCACAGCGCGCGCAAAGTGCATATAGCCAATATGCTAATGACGCAGCAAGTTGGAATTTAGGTAATGCGCTGGCAATAATTAGCAATAGCGCGCAAGGGGATATGCAAAATCTTATCACAGCTCTTGATTTTTCCTCCCCCAATGGGCAAGAGGTAAAAAAAGCACTGGATACCCTTGGCCCAGAAACGTATAATAATCTTGGCCAGCTAGGACTTGAACAGCAAAACAATTTCAATACTCTTGTAATGCAACGCTTGCTTGCGCAAAATAAAGCAAAATTTATCGATCCAAATACTCCTCAAGGTGGCATTCCCGCAGGAAGTACAAAGACCACCCCTTATCAAGTGTGGGGGCAAATGATTGGTGGTATGGCCTATCAAGGTGAATTTCAAGGCATTGACGGCTATACCAGTTCCCATGTTGGTTTGCTCGCTGGCCTTGATTATACTTGGGAGAGCGGTTTAATTACTGGCATGCACGCAGGTATTGCATGGCGTAAAACCACTGCCCTTGGCGCTCATGATGCCTCTTCAGAAACAGAAAGCTTTTCCTTTGGTGTGCATGCCAATTTTGCACCTGAGCAGTGGGATGGTTTTTATGCCATGGGGCAAGCTCGTCTTGGCTTTGAGCAAAATGACATGCATCGCACCGTTACCATAGGCAGTTATGCTCGTAGCAATGACAGCGAATGGTTAGACCTTGTGGGGAGTATGCTTTTAGGCGGCGGCAAAGACTGGACAATGGGTAATTTTAGCTTTGGGCCAATTGCTTGGATTGAATATTCATTTTTGCAAAGACCAGAGATTAGCGAGTCAAACGGCATGGCAACTAGCCTAAAAATAGATGCAACACACTATAATAGCTTGCGCTCTGCTCTTGGTTTTCATGTGGGCTATGCGGAGGATATATCCGAAAAACTTAATCTTGAGTTTGATGTATTGGCCACGTGGCAACATGAACTTTTATATGGAAATATTGCTACCACCACATCCTTTGCAGACTACAGCAATGTAAAATTTAATAGCGAAGCTCCACTACTCGGGCGAAATACCTTTGCTTTGCAAGCAAGTGTGCGCCTAAATCATGTGGATAATTATTTTGCCCAATTTGACGTGGGCGGTGAAATAACCGACGGTAACGGACAAGCCTTAAATTTTAGCTTGCAAATCGGTTATAATTTTTAGTTATATTAAAGGCTTGGCAATTTGCATTCATAATCTAAGCAAAGCACCCCAATAAAGAGACCTCTGCACAATTATTTTCAAATATAACTTTGCAAGTAAAATTTTAGA
>CAYJHU010000249.1:0-3662 GCA_964369655.1 uncultured Desulfovibrionaceae bacterium
AGTTTTGAGTTTTTATTGGGAGGCGCTGCCTCCCAAACCCTCCGCCAAAGGGGATAATCCCCTTTGGAAACCCTTATACCGACATTTTCAACAAGTTGAAAATGTCGGCTTAGTTCTTATAGAATGATTTTTTTACCTAAAGTAAAAGAATTTTTCGTAAGAAAAATTCGTGTAAAAGTTTTGAGGGACCGACCCAACGGGCGCGAAGCGTTTGCGTTAACGAGCTTGCGAGTTTTACGCAAATCGAGAGCAAAGCGGGGGTCTGAGGGAGGGAACTTTTTTCAAAAAGTTCCCTCCCCCAGAAAGATAAAAACTACTTTTTTAACCTATCTCAGGAGATTCAATGCAAATACGTCCTCCACAGGTGGCAGGCAGTTTTTATGAGTCTGATGCCAAAAAATTAGAGCAATATATTACTCAATGCTTTGAAGATGCAAGGAAAAAACAAAATCCCCTTGACTTATGCAATATTCACATGCTACTTTTGCCCCATGCTGGGCATTTTTATTGTGGGCATATCATCGCCGAAGCGCTGGTACGCGTGCATTTACCAAAGCGTTTGATTATTCTTTGCCCCAATCACACGGGGCTTGGGCGACCGCTTTCGGTATGGAGCATTCAAGCTACAGGCACTGACAAACCAGAAAATGGCGCATGGCATACACCACTTGGGAATGTTCCCATCGACATGGAATTAGCTACTGAGATTTTGCAATGCATACAAGGCAAGTGTGACTTTGAAGCCAATACCGATGCGCATGCGCGCGAGCACTCCATTGAAGTCATCCTTCCCTTCTTGCAAAAATATGTGCCTGATGTGCAGATTGTCCCCATTGCCGTTGGTACGGGGGATTTTTCCGCACTACAAAAGGCAGGCTTAGCACTTGGAGAGATTATTCAAAAAATGCACAACCAAGGGCAAGACGTGGGGCTGGTGGTCAGTTCCGATATGCATCATTTTTCTGACCATGAAAGCACCATGAAGCTTGATAACCTTGCCCTAGAAGCACTTGTGGAATTTAACCCTCATAAGCTTTATGATGTTGTGCAAGAAAATAAAATTTCCATGTGTGGAGTCTATCCTGCCATCATGGGATTATATGCGTGCAAAGTTTTGGGAGCTCACGCTTGTGAAATTATAAACCATACAACCTCGTACGAGAAAGGAGGAAATGCCTCAAGAGTTGTAGGCTATGCGAGCCTTATTGTGCAAAAAAGAACTTGCTAAAAACACTGAAAGCGTGCATAGTTCTCCTTAAGTAGGCTTCTAACCATATCACTGTGGAAGGGAGAAAAACTTATATTTTATTGCTTGGAGGTTTTATGTCTCAAACGAATGCTGATGTTGTCGTTGACAAAGCTGGGTCATCCTGGTCAGATCTTTGGACAAAGGAAGATTATTGGGCCATTTGGCTCGGTTTGATTTTTGTGTTTTTAGGTTTATACTTATACGTTTTTAGCTATCCTGCCGCCGATAAGGCCGCTAGTATGGAAAAAATCAAAGCTGCCGACGTTATTATGACGGCAGAATTAAATAAAGCAACCTTCAAAACTGTAGCTTGGTACGATGCACAAGCAAGCAAGAAGGTAAAATTTAAAGCCTCTGCTTTTGGGGCGGAACTCAAAAACATCATGAAAGGACCCGCTCGCTGGTCCACTAACCCCATGCAAGCCTTCGTTCTTGATCAGGCCACTGCCGACGCTCGTAACGAAAAAGCTAAACCTGCAGCCGAAGCCGCTAAAAAGAAATCCGCTGAAGCACGCGCCGCCGCCCTTGAGGCAGAAAAGGCCGCTGAAGCAGCTAGCTTTAAAGACGAAGCCTTAAATAAAGCAGCTGATGCTAAAGTTACCGAATGGCGTGATGCTTTACGTGTAGAAGGCAAAGCTGTTGCCAAAACAAAGGTAAAACCCTTTAATATCTTAACAACCCTTCCCATCATGTTAGTGGCGCTTGGCGTCATCTTGCCGCTTTGGGACAAAGCGTTCCCAAGTTCTTAGCCGGCTTTGCCGGACTTTTTGCTTTTACCGTGTTTGCACTCGTCATGGGCGGACAAATGGACATGCGCTATTGGGGCATTGGCACAGAAGCTTGGGCCATCATCCTTGGTATGCTCATAGCCAACACCGTTGGTACTCCAAACTGGATTAAACCTGCCCTCCAAGTAGAATACTACATCAAGACAGGTCTTGTACTCCTTGGCGCAGAAATCCTTATGGACAAAATCGTTGCCATCGGCGTTCCCGGCCTTTTCGTAGCCTGGGTTGTTACACCTGTTGTTCTTATTACCACTTATATCTTCGGCCAAAAAGTTCTTAAGATGCCTTCAAAAACTTTGAACATCACCATTTCTGCCGACATGTCCGTGTGCGGAACATCTGCCGCCATCGCAACTGCTGCCGCATGTCGTGCTAAGAAAGAAGAACTTACCCTTGCTGTTGGTATTTCCTTGCTCTTTACCGCTATCATGATGATCATTATGCCCCTTGTTATTAAACAATTGGGCTTGCCTGCCATCCTTGGCGGTGCATGGATTGGTGGTACCATCGACGCCACAGGCGCCGTGGCTGCTGCTGGTGCATTCCTTGGCGATAAGGCCATGTATGTAGCTGCTACCATTAAGATGATTCAAAACGTGCTCATCGGTGTTACCGCCTTTGGTGTTGCACTTTACTGGGTCACCAAGGTAGATCGCGTGGAAGGCTCCACCGTAGGCCTTATGGAAATTTGGCACCGTTTCCCCAAATTCGTTTTGGGCTTCCTTGCCGCTTCCATCGTTTGCTCTTACATTTCCGGTAACCTCGGAACCGACATGAGCCAAGGCTTGCTCACCGCCGGTACCATCAAGAGCTTAACTTCCCCCTTACGCGGCTGGTGCTTTAACCTCTCCTTTGCCGCTATTGGTCTTGCCACCAACTTCCGTGAGCTTGCTCACTACTTCAAGGGCGGAAAGCCAGTTATCCTCTATGTGTGCGGTCAAAGCTTCAACTTGGCCCTCACCCTTACCATGGCCTATATTATGTTCTACCTTGTGTTCCCAGAAATCACAGCTAGAATCTAATCCATAAAAATATATGAGGGGAATCATCACGGTTCCCCTCATTTTTCAAAAGAGACAGCTATGGAAAATGCACCACAAAAAAGTTTCACCAAAGGCCTATGCCAACTTTGCGCCATTGCCTTTGGTATTTGGTTTATGATTTGGCAAGTGACACCGGTTTTAGTGCGCAATATCCCCGCCCTCGCTCACTACGGGCAAGTAGCAAAAGATAACGACATTATGCCGGGGGTGCTCTACTATAACGATGTCCCCATCACCGTAGACGCCGAAATCCATACCAGAAACGCCGTGCGCTTTTCAAACGTAGGTGTCAAAAAAGATAATTAAGCTTTATTTAAATAGCCCAAAAAAACCGGAAATGCATAAAAACATTTCCGGTTTTTTTTACTTAATTGCCAGTATTTTCTTGGGAGGCGCTGCCTCCCAAACCCTCCGCCAAAGGGCTTGTAGCCGTAGGTAAGGAACGAGCCGTACGGATATCGTGCGTCTAGGCGTGTTTTCCCCAAAAAATCTACACAATAAACTCAAGCACCCTTAACACGCCGCGTACTGCATTTTGCACGGCTTGGGTGCGAATTTCTTCACGTGAGCCTTGTAATTGTA
>CAYJHU010000250.1:0-3635 GCA_964369655.1 uncultured Desulfovibrionaceae bacterium
GGGGTACCAAAAGTTTTTTGAAGGGGGTTTGGGGGAAACTTTCTTACAAGAAAGTTTCCCCCAAAAAATCAGTCAACTTTAACAAACACTAACGTGTGAATTTACGGAACTTTGCTCGTGTGGGTGTATCGGCATCCTTGCCAAGACGTTTTTTACGATCCGCTTCATATTCTGAATAGTTACCATCAAAAAATGTCACTGTGGAATCACCTTCAAAGGCCATAATATGGGTGGCAATACGGTCAAGGAACCAGCGATCGTGGCTAATAACCAGCACGCAGCCGGCAAAGTTGTCAATGGCATCTTCAAGGGCGCGCATGGTATTTACATCAATATCGTTTGTGGGTTCGTCAAGCAAAATGACGTTAGCACCGGATTTAAGCATACGAGCAAGGTGCAAGCGATTACGCTCACCGCCGGAAAGCACTTCCACTGGCTTTTGTTGATCTTGCCCTGCAAAGTTAAAACGTGAGCAATACGCACGAGAGTTAATTTCACGATTTCCAAGCTTAATGGTTTCGTAGCCTTCACTCAAAGTTTCATATACCGTTTTACCGGGAATAAGGGAATCACGCCCCTGATCCACATGTGCAAATTGTACAGTATCGCCCACTTTAAGGGTGCCACTGTCGGGAGTTTCTTCGCCCACAAGCATCTTAAAGAAGGTTGTTTTACCAGCACCGTTGGGGCCAATAATGCCCACAATAGCTCCGGCCGGAACAATAAAGTCCAGATTTTCAACCAACATCTTGTCTCCAAGACCTTTACCTAAGCCGCTAGCTTCAATAACGCTTTTACCAAGCCGTGGTCCCGGCGGAATGTAAATTTCTAAATCGGGCGCAAGTTTTTCACTCTCATGGGAAAGCATGGCCTCATAGGCATTAATACGCGCCTTACCCTTGGCATGGCGTCCCTTAGGCGACATACGAATCCACTCAAGCTCACGATCAAGCGTTTTTTGGCGCTGGGCTTCGCTCTTTTCTTCATGAGCAAGGCGTTTTTGTTTTTGCTCAAGCCACGAAGAATAGTTCCCTTCCCACGGAATGCCGCGTCCACGATCAAGTTCCAAAATCCAGCCGGCCACGTTATCAAGAAAGTAACGATCGTGAGTAACCGCAATAACAGTACCCGGAAAAGTGGATAAAAAGCGCTCTAGCCAAGAAACAGACTCGGCATCCAAGTGGTTGGTGGGCTCGTCCAAAAGCAAAATATCAGGACTTTCCAGCAAAAGGCGGCACAGTGCCACACGGCGACGCTCACCACCGGAAATAACGGCAACAGGCGTATCGCCGGGAGGGCAACGCAAAGCATCCATGGCCATCTCAAGGCGTGCGTCCAAATCCCAAATATTTTTATTATCCATCAATTCTTGCACTTTGCCTTGCTTTTCAATGAGTGCATCCATCTCGTCATCACTCATGGGCTCGGCAAATTTAGCATTGATTTCTTCATATTCTTTGGCAATATTAACAAGCTCTTGTACGCCTTCTTCCACCACTTCACGCACTGTACGCGAATCATTAACCAGCGGTTCCTGCTCAAGGTAGCCAATGGTATAACCGGGAGCAAGCACTGTTTTGCCATCAAAATCCGCATCAACACCGGCTAAGATACGCAAAAGAGAGGATTTACCGGCGCCGTTAAGGCCCAGTACGCCAATTTTTGCGCCATAATAATAACCAAGGGTAATATCTTTTAATACTTCCCTCTGCCCAATACGTTTGGTGACACGCACCATTGAATAAATGACTTTATTCGGTTCATTACTCATATATTTTTCTCCGTTTAGAGTTTTTTATCATCTAACAGTAGTCTAGTTGGGAGTTACTTAGTATTTTCTAGTTCAGCTAAATGCTTTTGTGCAAACTCAAGGCTGGCATCAAGCTCTATGGCAACGCTCAAATAATGTTTAGCCTCTTCGCTATTTCCCATAAACTTGTGGCACAGCCCAAGATTGGCAATATCAATAGCAGAGCCTTTATCTATTTGTAATACCTGATGAAAAGCATTCGCTGCCAAGATATAATCTTGTTGCTTAAAATACGCAACGCCCAGTAAATTATTATATTCTTTCATCTCCGGACAATGCTTAACCGCCTTATCCAAAAATTCTATGGCTTCGTCCCATTTCCCTTCAAGCGTCAAAGCATAGCCGGCATAAAAAGCCGCAAGCCCCTTAGCATCTGCTTCCGGTTGTAATGGTTCAGCCATGGCAAAAAGGGTATTCGCCTTGGCAAAATTTTCTTGGCGCAAAGCTAACATCCCGTGAAAAAAGGGCAAAAAGTGTGCATCAGGATAACTATCTTCCAAAAGTTCTAAACCCTTAAAAGCCAAGTCTTCCTGATATTCTTCCACCAAGATACGACCCACAAAAAGTCCAAGGCTTTGATTTTTATCTCTTTCCCTAAATGCAAGACCAGGCACCATACAATAATGCGTTGAAATATCAAGGTCTTTATGCTTAGTGGAGATAGCATACACCGGATATCCCTTGCTTTTCAAGCTTCGAATAAGGATATGCAATTCCATTAAAATATCATCGCTTTCCGCGCTTGGCAGATCATCCAAAGAGATTTTCTCCCCTTCAAGTAACCATGCAATGTCTTCAAGCTTTTCAAACTTGCTTAAGCCCGAAGCTTCATAGCAAGCCGACGTGCAAAAATCGCCGCCCAGCTGCGCTACCTCGGTAACAGCACGAATAGCGGCCTTGGCAGGGCTTGTGGCCGTTCCGGCGGTAAAAACAATTTCGGAAGTATCAGGAAAAGTGCTCTCATCATAGGCCACCGCGCCCACAGTAGGCACCGGCATATTTGCTGAAAAATCCTTAAGTTCAAGGCGGATATTTTCACGCTTAAAAGCGAGTAATAGATTTTTTAAGGTAGGATCATCAATATCATCTTGGTCAATACTTGGGCAAACGCGTTGCTCCCTATCAATAAGGCAACAAACATGGCGCTCCACCAGCTCGCAAAGTCCCTGCAAAATAGACTCTTCTTCCGTATTTCCTGCAGAAGTACCATTAAACTCGCCCAATTTCTTAAACCAATTCAGCGGCGCCCAAACTTCACGTCCTGCCGCTAAATCTGTCACCGGAAAAAACTGCCAAGGCAAAAGATCTAGCAAGGCCTCAGCCTTTTCCGGAGCAAGATCATCTTCCACCGCCTGCAAAATATGTTCAATAGGAATAAGCGAATCACCAAATTTTTCCTTCGCCTCACTCCATGTGCATGTAACACAACCCGGCATTTCTTCCCAAAATGTAAAAAAAGAAAAGCGCTCCATAAGTTCCATCAGCGCAGATGCTTCGGCCTGTATAGGCGTAGCTCCCTTCCCCATTTGCTTGCGCGTTGGCATAATGCGCATAGCATCAGCGCCGCAATTACTCAAGTAAACAGGAATGCCAAGTCGTCCCACATCCACCCGAGCAACGTCCTTGGCGGCGGAAAGAATTTCTAAATTAAGTTTTTTAAGCTCTTCACGCACATGCGCCACAGTTTGAGCGGGCGATTGTGCCTTATCCAGCTCAAGAGTATGCATCTTGGGACAAGAATGTAATTGTATCATTAAAGCTCCGTAAACAAAAAAGATGCCGTACTCTGTCTTTTTTTACGCCAATGTGCAAGCTTTTTGTAGGG
>CAYJHU010000251.1:0-3628 GCA_964369655.1 uncultured Desulfovibrionaceae bacterium
AAATTCACTATTTTATATGAAATTTTATAGTTGAATATAATTGTGCAGAGGTCTCATCTCAGTAATTATGGTCACCGTACGATTTTAAGCTTGCTTAAAATCGTACGCGCTAGGGTTTCCAAAGGGGTTAAACCCCTTTGGCGGTGGGTTTGGGAGGCAGCGCCTCCCAACAAAAAAATTATTTTTTCCGGCGAGTTTTGAATTTATCTGCCAGAATGAGGGCACGGTCAAGGGCTTTATCTAGTTCGTCATTGGTGAGTTTTTTTTGTAGCTCATTTTTTGCTTCTTCGATTTGGTAATTGCTTGCATTTAGCTAGCTGGCAATAAAGAAAAAGCTGAAAGCTTCAGAAAAGTTTTGCTCTACCCCAAAACCGTATTTATACATATTTCCAATGTAGTACAAAGCCATGGGGTCAAGGCGTACGGCCGCATCTTTGTAGTGGCTGAGCGCTTTAGCATAATCTTTGGTAACACCCTCGCCGGTGGCGTATTTGTGGGCAAGATAAATATTACAATTAATATCTCCAAGCTCAATGGCTTTTTGGTAATAATTCACGGCCTTTGCAAAGTCTTGTTTGACGTGCTGCCCTTGGTCATAGAGCAAGCCAAGAGCTACTAATGCTTGGACATTATTGAGCTTTGCAGCTTGTTCGTAGTAGCTTATTGCTTTATCAATGTCCCAATGTCTTCCTTCAGGGCGGGCATAAATATTTCCAAGGTGCAAAAGTGCTTCGGAATCGTTGGCTTTTGAGGCTTGCGTAAAGTAGTAAATGGACTTTACGCTATTTTCCATGACCTCGATGCCTTCTTCATAAATTTTGCCGAGTGAAAAGAGTGACGGAGCAAAATTAAACTTTGCTGACTGTTCAAAGTAGTCAATGGCTGTGCTTATGTTTTTTTCCACACCTAGACCGTAAAGATAGAGGTTTGCAATATTGTATGAAGCAGATCTGTGGATGTTTCTATCGGCTTTATTGTAATGATATAAGGCCTTTTTGTAGTCTATTTTAACGCCGGTACCATTATGATAGTAGGTGCCAACTTTATTGTGCGCATCATAGCCCCGCTCTATGGCTTTTTGGTAGTAAGCAAAAGCTTTAGCATAATCTTGCTTAACGACAATACCGCGCTCATAATAAAAACCAACAGCAAATGAGGCTCTGCCCATGCCATTTTTTTCAGCCATGCTGTAGTATTTAAAGGCCATTTCTTCGTCTTTTGGGCCGCCTTGTCCGCCTTTGTATAAAATAGCCAAATTAAATTGCGCATCGCGGAGGTGCTTAGCAGCAAGGGTGTAATATTCACGCGCTTTTTTAAAGTCTTGCGGAACTTTTTCTCCATTGGAGTAATAGATTGCAAGATTATATTGTGCCTCAGGACTGCCTTGCTTTGCGGCTAAAGTATAATAATGGACACTTTTTTTGTCATCCCTTCTGCCATAGGGCACATCATCATAAAAGCGACCAAGGTAAAATTGTGCTTCTGCAAGGCCTTGGTCTGCGGCTTTTACGAGATATTTCTCTGCTTGTGCATAGTCCTGTTTGGTGCCAAGGCCTGCGCTGTACATGGTGGACAGCATGTATTGGCTATTGGCATTATTGAGGTTTGCACCTTGTTGAAAGTGAGAGAAGGCTTTTGCATTGTCCTTGGTGACAAATTTTCCGGAAAAATACAAAGTACCGAGCAAGTCATGAGCTTCAGGTATGTTTGCATGAGCGGCTTCCGTAATAAGTTCAATGCCTTTTGTGAGGTCTTTTTTTACTCCCATGCCATTTAAATACATAAGCCCTAAATTTACCGCTGCGAGCATATCACCGCCAGCATAGGCTTTTTGATATTTTTTAAAGGTGGTAGAGCTTTTTTGGGAGAGATTTGATTTGCGCGGGCCTGTAAAACTATTGGGGTTAATAACACCGGCTTTATGTTTAAGGATTTTTTGGGTAGGCTCAATACTTGCCCATGCCGGAAGAGTATGCAAAAGAGCAAAGCAGATGATGCAGGCAGTTATTATTTTTTTTAAGTACGTGGTATAAAACATATGGCACCTTGACTGAAGCATATTCGGGACTAGGCAGGCTGTCAAGAATCTTATGCCGTAGCACAAAAGCTATGGGATAAAACCTTGCATAATGTAAGGTTTTATAGTACATAGGTAACTTCGTAAAAAGTAGTTCTGTTTAAGAGCGTATAAAATTATAAATTATAGCAAATAGCTATGAGTACTTTACAGCACATTGGGAGATGGCATGGATAAAGAGCAAGATTTGAACACCGAGGCACAAGAAACAATGCAAACTGAGCATGAGGATGTTTCAGCAGAGCAAGGTTCTTTACGCGGGTTCGGGCGCATGCGCAATAAGCTTTCCTTTGAGCGTCTTGTAGCCATGGGAGCATCCATGGGTATGCGCAATCCCCTTTTTCTTTGTCATGATGGCAAAGCAAAGGCGACCACATCTATTGAAGGGAAAGACTATCTTAACTTTTCCACCTATGACTATTTAGACCTAAACGGACACCCTGAAATTACAGAAGTTGTTGCTAAGGCCGCTGAGCAATATGGTACCTCTGCTGGTGCAAGCCGCTTGGTTGGCGGAGAAAGAACTCCTCACCGCGATTTTGAAAAAGCCATTGCAGATTTTTATGAAGTGGAAGACAGCATAATTTACGTAAGTGGTCATGCGACCAACGTTTCCACCTTGGGCTTTTTGTATGGCAGTCGCGATTTGATTTTGCATGATAACCTTGCGCATAATTCGCTTATGCAAGGGGCAAAGTTGTCCGGTGCTACACGTATTTCCTATGCGCACAATGATGCAGATGCCCTTGAAGAAATTTTGAAAGAAAAGCGTTCAGAGCATCGCCGTGCTGTTATCGTTACAGAAGGTTTGTTCAGCATGGACGGCAATATTCCTGATTTACCACGCCTTGTGGAGTTGAAGAAAAAATATGACTGCATGCTCCTCGTTGACGAAGCACACTCTCTTGGAACCCTTGGTGCTACCGGTCGCGGCGCACGCGAACATTTTGGCATCAATCCAAAAGACGTAGATATGTGGATGAGTACTTTGAGTAAGTCTTTGTGTGGTTGCGGTGGTTTTATTGCCGGTAGCAAAGAATTAGTGGACTACTTAAAGTATGGCTCCTCCGGCTTTGTCTTTAGCGTAGGTATGTCACCTGTGCTGACTGTAGCCAGTCATAAGGCTTTGGAGATTCTGCAGCGTGAGCCTGAGCGGGTGCAAAAGTTACAGCACATCAGCAAATATTTTCTGGATTATGCACAATCCCTCGGGCTTGATACCGGTGTTGCGCAAGGCTATGCTAATGTTCCGGTCATTGTGGGAGATTCCATGGTTGCTGGCTTTATGGCCAATGCGCTCTTTAATCGCGGCGTATACGCCATGCCCATTACCTTCCCTGCGGTGAAAGAAGGCACAGCGCGCTTGCGCTTCTTCCTTTCTGCTGCACACTCTGAGGAAGATGTGCGTAAGGCTCTTGATATTACTGCCGATGAAATCCCTAAGGTAACAGCCATGGTGGAAAAAATCCGTCTTGAGCAAGAAGGCAACGACTAAGCTTTTATAAATGTAGCAAAGCCCCTCTTCATTTTTGGTGAAGAGGGGCTTTTTTT
>CAYJHU010000252.1:0-3591 GCA_964369655.1 uncultured Desulfovibrionaceae bacterium
CCATCTTGCTTTTGCTCAAATTGCATGCCCATGGCTTCTAGCTTATCCGTAACGGCTGTTAGCGCTTCATGCGGACAATTTTTTACAAGTAAATCACCACCGGTAATACCGGCCGCCACCAAAAAAGTGCCAGCTTCAATGCGATCCGGCATAATAGAATATTCAACGCCCTTAAGCTCACTTACTCCCTGCACACGGATACAGCTTGTGCCCTGCCCTTCAATTTTAGCACCGCAAGCAATGAGATAGTTGGCTAAATCCACAATTTCCGGCTCGCGCGCCACATTTTCTAAAATAGTTTCGCCTTGTGCAAGAGTTGCGGCCATAAGTACATTTTCTGTGCCGCCAACGGTAGGCATATCAAAGCTGATATGCGCTCCCACAAGCTTTTTGCAGCGGCCTATAATATATCCATCTTCCAGCTCAAAGCTGGCTCCCATTTTTTCAAAGCCTTTCAAATGTTGATCTACAGGGCGAGCACCAATGGCACAGCCGCCCGGCAAAGCTACCTTAGCTTCGCCAATGCGTGCAAGCAATGGCCCCAAGCAAAGCACGGAAGCACGCATGGTTTTTACCAAGTCATAAGGCGCCTCAGGATTCAGCGTTCCGGGATTAACCACGGTGGTCCCCTTATCAAAAGAGGCATCACAACCCAAAATCTTTAATAAATTAATAGTGGTATGTATATCGCGTAAATTAGGAACATTCAAAAATGTCGTTGGACTTTGAGTTAAAATCGAGGCAAATAGAATGGGGAGCGCCGCATTTTTAGAGCCGCTCACGGCAATTTCACCCCGCAGGGCAAGACCGCCTTCAACAATAAGACTTTCCATGTAAATCTCCGTGCAATGAATATAATTTCTTTATACATAATTTTCTCATAAAAATCCATAGCTTTTTACTGTAAATTCTGAGCGATTCAGAACATATCTTTAAAAAAATACTTTAGAATCAATATCTTTATGTATTTTTACTTTTTTCAAAGAAAAGAAACCTTGTGAAAAAAAAGATTTTTATTGTACTTACTCAAAATTCCATAAATCAATAATATTTTTTATATTAATGTGTTAAACATAGCTGCACCAAAAAATATTTTTTTTCTGCAATTTTTTCTTGCCAAAGAAAGCACGAAAGTATAATAAAGCTTTTCTACGAGACGGCGGATGTAGCTCAGTAGGTAGAGCACCTGGTTGTGGCCCAGGTGGCCGTGGGTTCAAGTCCCATCATTCGCCCCACATCTATTCCCCTACCTCTATAAAGGAAGGGATTCAATGCTAAAATACTCCATCATCATTCCTAGCCGTGGCGACAGGCCAAATGCCCTTGCTCACGCCCTTGACAGCATAAAAAATGCATGGGAATTTGCACAATTAGAAGAAAATGAGCTTGAAATCCTCGTGGGTTTTGATGGCGTCAAAGGTGAAAGGGTACGCAACTTTTCTTGCCTGCACTATTATGATTTACCGCGTAATAATGATTATGGTAATGGTCTGCGCCATGCATTGCTTAAAGCCGCCAAAGGGCACAGAATTATTTTTCATGATGATGACAATGCCCTCACCAAGGAGGCATTTTGCATTTATGAACAGCACTCTGATGTTGAAATGCTGATTGCGCGCATTGATGTTTCACGCGCTCACGCCATACCCTACCTGCCCATACACGAAGAAAATAAACCCCTTATCCGCCCATGCAATATTGATCCTCTCTGCATTTGCCTAACGCGCGAACTTGCACTCGTGCGTTGTTCCGGCTGGCTTGGAACCAAGTACGAAGCCGATTACGAAAATATTTTACGCTATTCTCGCCGTGCTCACAGCACAAGACATGTGGAAGATATGGTAGGAATTTATGACGCCGGACGCGGACTGGATTCCGATGCCCTCAATTTTAGACAAAGAGCACTTAAGGCTGAATGAGTGTCACCAAGGCAGTTTCATGAGCCTCAATGCGCACTTCACCGCCAATAGGAAAGGTGAAGAAAGGG
This sequence comes from uncultured Desulfovibrionaceae bacterium, assembly GCA_964369655.1. GTDB lineage: Bacteria > Desulfobacterota > Desulfovibrionia > Desulfovibrionales > Desulfovibrionaceae > CAYJAD01. The sequence continues at coordinate 1,988 of CAYJHU010000252.1, forward strand.
GTGGTGTGCCCAAAGTCAGCTCCGCCTATAACGGGGATATGATCAAGTTCAGGCTTATTTTTTATAAGAGCCGTCCACTTTTCTCTCGACATAGCACATTCTTTTTCTGCCCGACCCAAAACAATACCCTTTACCTTAGCGAAACTTGGTAAATGCATGAGGGATTGCAAATCCCTATCAAAATTAAAAAGAAAATCTGTCCCCGTAAGAGCATCATCCTCAAGAAAAAGGATTTTGTTTTCAAGACTAGGCATATACTCTGTGCCTTGCAAAAGATTCAAAGTACAAAGATTCCCCCCTACAATACATCCTCGTGCTGCGCCTTTATTTATAATAAACATACCGTCATTATTATAAAAGCTTCTATTTCCTTGATCTTTATGCCACGCATCATTGCTCCATTTAGGGGAACTCGTAAGGCAAATTGGATTTTGTTCGAAAAATATTTTCTTAAAATATTCTAAGGTGTAGTCGAAACCGTGAAGCATGCCAAATGAGGAAAAATGCGGGCCTGAATACGTAACAAGCCCTGTCTTGGCATATATGGCGTTAGACAAAGCCGTTATATCTGAAAAACCGCAAAATATTTTAGGATTTGCTTTTATGAGTTCATAGTCAAGGTGCGCCAAAAGTTGGTTAGCAGTATAGCCGCCCAAAGTAGTCAATATGGCCTTAACCTGTGGATCCTTAAAGGCTTCATGCAGGTCATGAACCCTATGCGCAATACTGCCATTGTTATAATAAAGGCTATTTTCTTCGGCATAAGAAGCAAAGGTCACCTTGAGCCCAAGCGCACTCAGCCTTTGTATAGCTAAAGCTCTTACATGAGCATCAACTAAACTCAAGCTACGTGAAGGAGCGATGACTCTTACTTCATGGCCACATTGTAATGGTAGAGGGTGCAAAGCTTGTATCATGCGGTAACGTATAAATGAATTAGCCGCCACAATGCAATCAAAATTTTTGTTAAAAACAAATGTTTAACAAAATATTATACAATAATAAGCTCTGCCGCCCTCTTTAACAATCTATGCAAACATTAGAGGAACAATGCTTATTTTTCGCTATCCGCCATGAGTTCATTTAATATGCTATCTTCAGAATCAGAGGATTCGCCATAAACGCTTTCAAACCAATCATCATACCAATCACTATCTTCATCATCCTCATCACTTGAGCTCTCACCGGATCCGCCCTTACCACCGGCTCCGCCCTTTCCGCCTGCTTTCATTCCGCCGCCCATAGCTAAGGCGCTTAAGCTTTCTTCTTCTGATGACGAACTAAGCAAAGAGGTATCTTCGCTTGTTCCGTTAGCGGCTTCTTTTTCCGCCTTGGCTGCATTGTACATTTCCATAGCCTCTGCGGAAAATGTTACCGTATCGGTCGTTCCGCCAGCAGCAGTGTTACTTGCTACACGTTGCTGTCCGGTGGGATCAAAAAAAACATTATTGGCAGCTGTATTGTTCGAAATTCCAGAAATAGACATTTTATTCCTCCAATTGTTTATTAATTCCGGTATGTATTTGATAAATTAACAATGCTTTAATGTATTTTCATTAAAGCACCTCTGGAGGAAATTATTTCCTCACATGCTAAGAAAGCAA
>CAYJHU010000253.1:0-3575 GCA_964369655.1 uncultured Desulfovibrionaceae bacterium
TAATTTAATCTACGATTTGTAATCAATTCATCAAAAAAATATTGTCAATGAAATTAGCTGAAAAATGGCGCTTGTTACAAAAGTGTCAAAGTGATAGTGCATAATGGATCAAATGCAAAAGATCTTTGAATTGATAAATATTTATAATGCTATACTATTTTTTTAGAGCCTTTAAATTCTAAGTTATAAATTGTCACACTTGACCTCAAATTGACATAGATAAAGTTAATTTTCACAAACCCCGCAAAGTATTGCAAAAAAAATTTGTGGTGCTATATATGAATCGTCGTTGCGTTACGAGCTTAAGTTCGTAAAAAATTAATCAACGACGAGGAGATCATCATGAAAAGTTATAAAGTAGTTTACGCTGTGTTCGCTTTCTGGGGTGTAGTTCTTGCTTCCGGTATCAGCAGCCAATTGTTCAACGCCTAGTTTTTGGTGTTAAGCTTGAGCGCAACCTAAGCGCCGCAAGTTTTAGATGCCCCTCCAGTAAAACGCGCAATTAAAATTGTTTGTTTTGTTGTCAGGGGCATTTTTGTATTCTTTTTTATCACAAGGTCTTGTGCTAATTTTTTTCTTATTTTCCAACAAAAAAAGAAGTCTTGCTCATTTTGATTTTTCAAAGTATACTGACGTATTGAAACAAAATCATATTTGGAGCAAAAAATGAGTTTTCCAGCTTTACATATTGGTGATGCCGTAGCCACAGTGCCTATTATTCAAGGCGGCATGGGTGTTGGTATTTCTCTTGCCGGCCTTGCTGCTGCGGTGGCTAATGCAGGCGGTATTGGCGTTATTGCCGGTGCTATGATTGGTATGAAAGAACCTGATATTATAAAAAATCCCATTGAAGCCAACGTTCGCGCTTTGCGTGCTGAAATTCTTAAAGCGCGCGAAATGAGCAATGGCCTTTTGGGTGTAAATATTATGGTGGCTTTGACAACTTTTACGGACATGGTCAAAGCTTCCATTGAAAATCGTGCTGATTTCATTTTTTCCGGAGCTGGACTGCCTACGGAACTTCCTAAGATTTTCCGCGACGTGTGTGAGCAGAAAAAAGAAGAATTTCGCACTAAGCTTGTGCCCATTGTTTCTTCAGCGCGCGCAGCTTCCATTCTTGCAAAAAAATGGATGAAAAGTTCTGACTATATTCCTGATGCTTTTGTTTTGGAAGGGCCCAAGGCCGGCGGGCATTTAGGCTATAAAGCTGACGATTTAGATAAGCCAGAATTTGCCCTTGAAAAGCTTGTACCTGAGCTTGTGGATGTGGCCAAGGGGCTTGAAGATAAGGCCGGACGAGCTGTACCGATTATCGCTGGCGGCGGTGTGTATAGCGGCGCTGATATTAAGCAAATGCTTGACCTTGGTGCATCTGGCGTGCAAATGGGAACGCGCTTTGTGGCAACCCATGAATGCGATGCCGACATTCGCTTTAAGCAAGCCTTTGTGGACGCTAAAAAAGAAGATATTACTATCATCAAAAGCCCTGTAGGCATGCCTGGTCGTGCGCTGGAGGGGCCCTTTATTAAATCCATGCGTGAAGGTACTAAGAAGCCCTTTAAATGCGCTTTCCATTGCGTACATACCTGCGAGCAAGAAAAAACACCTTATTGTATTGCTCTTGCACTCATTGCGGCCATGCGTGGCAACTTTGAAAAAGGTTTTGCTTTTTGTGGCTCTAATGTTTGGAAGATTGACAAAATTATGAGTGTCAAAGAGCTTATTGCCATTTTGCAAAAAGAATTTGATGAGGCTGTTGGCACCGTATGCGCTAAGACAGGAAAGCTGCTTACTGCTTAAGCCTTAAAATATAAGCTATAAAAAAGGGAGGACTTTGATGAAAAGTTCTCCCTTTTATTTTATAAAAAACAAAATGACTTAGGTTTTGCTGTGTAAGTCCCAATAATTAACAGTGATTTCTTTCATGGTTTCACTGCCTTTGGCTTTGCTGTCTGCGCAACATTGGTCTGTAAGGAAGCTGAGCAAATCTTGCAATGTTTCGTATTGTGCTGTGCAAAAAAGAGTGCGCCCATCGCGAGTTTGTTTAATGAGGGAAACCGCCACCAGCGCCGAAATGTGATGGCTTAGGGTTGAGCCAGGAATATCTAATTCTTCCTTTAAGGTGCCAACACTGAGGCCGTCTGAACCGGCGGTAACAAGCCTTTTATAGATGCGTAGGCGTGTGCTATGTCCTAATTCTTTGAGCAATGCGGCGGCTTTGTCGAGTTCCATATACACCTCACAATAAAAATATAAATCAGTATATACTGAAAAAAGGCACTTGACAAGTGGTGTAATTTCGATTATTTTAGAAATATAATGATTTGAAGGAGTGCTTATGGAAGCCTATCTACCAATGTTACAAGACGCCCTGTTTATGTTTTTATTTTTAGGGTTTGAACTGTCTGTTTTATTTATCATTATATCTGCTGGTGTGTCTTTGCTTCAGCAATACATACCCGATAGTAAAATTCAAAAACTTCTTGGAGCAAGCAAAGGGCGTGGTTATATTTTGGCGGCAGGCCTTGGCGCCATTACGCCATTTTGCACCTGCTCAACCATACCCATGCTGCGTGGCCTTTTACGCGCAAAAGCCGGCTTTGGCCCAACGCTCACATTTTTATTTGCTTCGCCGCTCTTAAATCCCATCATTATAGGGCTTTTTGTGGCAACATTTGGTATTAAGGTTACCTTAACGTATACTTGCATAGCTTTGCTGGTTTCTGTGTTTGCAGGTGTGATTCTCAAATATTTGAATTTCGAGCGTTTTGTGATGATGGATGAGGGCACGGAGCAAAAGTCTTGTTGCGCTCCTGCGGCTAAGGATGCTGTCATTGATGTGACGCCTTTGCAACCATTACAAAGTCAAGCTTGCTGTGGTACAGAGCCTAAGGTTGAAACTTCTTGTTGCGCTACGCCATCAAAGACTGAAATTTCATGTTGCGGTGCACCACCCAAAGCAGAAGCTTCATGTTGCGATACGCCTTCTAATGTGCAAGCAAGTGTAAATTTGCAACCATTTGCCATGGCTTCTGCTCCTGTGCAAAATGCTGAGCAAGGTTGTTGTGATTCAGCCCCTAAGAGCGAAAGCGCATGCTGCGCGCCTGCTCCTTCTGAGAGCACTGCATCTTCTTGTTGTTTATCTGGTCCGAAGCCCACAGGTGATACCTTTAAGGAAAAGTGCAAGGCGGCATTGAAAGATGGTTATTCGCAATTTAGAGAAGTTATGCCGTACTTATTGTTAGGTATTTCTTTAGGTGCTGTAATTTATGGTTTTGTGCCTGAGAATCTCATTATGAAGTACGCTGGCGGCGACAATATTTTTGCTGTGCCTATCGCGGCTGTAATCGGTATTCCGCTTTATGTACGTGTTGAAGCGCTTATTCCTTTGTCTGCTGTGCTCCTTGGAAAGGGCATGGGGCTTGGTGCCGTGATGGCCTTGATTATTGGCGGCGGCGGAGCCAGCCTTACAGAAGTTATTTTGCTTAAGTCCATCTTCAAAACACCGGTTGTTCTGGCCTTTCTTGCGGTAGTTTTGACTATGGCTGTAGGCGCAGGCTATATATTCCAATTCG
>CAYJHU010000254.1:0-3560 GCA_964369655.1 uncultured Desulfovibrionaceae bacterium
TGCAATCCCTCAAAGGAGCACCGGTGATGACTTCTGACTTGCGCGCCAGTGCTGCCTTTGTGCTGGCAGGGCTTGCCGCACAGGGAAAAACGCGCATCCAGCGTATTTATCATCTTGATCGCGGCTATGAAAACATTGAAGAAAAGCTTTGCGGTGTAGGCGCCCGTATTTGGCGTGTTCAAGATAAATAATTGATTTAAATGGTATTTGAAGCAAGTATGCTTTTATGAAAAAGTGTGAGAGCTCTTTTTCAGTGTTGACTAAATAGTTACAGCGCAAGCTATAATTTTTTTTGGAGTTATTATGAGATTTTCTACGCGTACACGTTATGGTTTGCGTTTTCTTGTATATTTAGCCTCTTGTCCGCAAGGGGAGCTTGTGCAATTAAAAGATTTGGCCAATAAGGAAAATATTTCTGCTGGCTATTTGGAGCAAATTGTCCGCTCCTTAAAGCCTCTTGGCATTTTAGAGTCAGTGCGTGGCGCTGCCGGTGGGTATAAGCTTGCCCTTAATCCTAGAGATGTGACCCTAGAAGACATATTCACACATCTTGAAGGTGATATTTCACCCGTAGCGTGCATTAAAACAAAAGAGGTTTGCGCGCGTTTTGAGCATTGCAGTACACGCAGTTTTTGGGAAGATTTAGATAAGCATATGCGCTCGTTTTTAAAGAATATGAGCTTGTATGACTATATGCTGAACTACGGTCTTGGTGAAAAATGTACCAAATAATAATTTGACTTTTTGCAAAAAGGTCAAACTTCTTTCTTATAAGAAGTCAGATGATTTTTTTGTAAAAGCCATTTGCAATAAAATTTTTTAGGCTGGGTAGTTAAAATACCCATTGCGAACATAAACGAGCATATTTTTACTTGCTCATTGTAGAATAATTAGGCAAAATCAATATTTAAATTATAGATTTTGTATACATATTCCTAGTGTTATACACAGTACTAGGAACAGGAGTATAAAATGTGGGAATATACAGATAAAGTTCAAGAGCACTTTTTGCGTCCGCAAAATGTTGGTGCTCTCGCTGACGCCAATGCCATAGGCGAAGTGGGCAGTCTTGCTTGTGGAGATGCTTTAAAGCTTTTTCTTAAAATAGAGGATGAGCGCATTGTTAATGCAAGCTTTCAAACTTTTGGTTGTGCTTCTGCCATTGCTTCAAGTTCTGTTTTGACAGAAATGATTAAAGGCTTGACCCTTGATGAAGCCTTAGCTGTGACCAATAAGGATATAGCAGAGCGCCTTGGGGGACTTCCCAAGGAAAAAATGCATTGCTCCGTCATGGGACAAGAGGCTCTTGAGGCCGCCATTCGCAACTATCGCGGTGAGCCATCTGTACCGCATGCCCACGAAGAGGGTAAGCTTATTTGCAAATGCTTTGGCATTACTGATGAGCAAATTTTGCGTGCCATCCGCGAAAATGATTTGAAAACCGTTGAAGAGGTAACATATTTTACCAAGGCCGGTGGTGCTTGTGGCATGTGTCTTGATCAAATTGACGAAATTCTTTCCCTTGAGCTTGGAAAACCAAAGCTTGAAGAAATAAAAATTCAACCACGTCCGCGCATGAGCAATGTGCAAAGAATGCAGCTCATCCTAAAAACCATTGACGAAGAAATTCGCCCCAAACTCTTGCTAGACGGTGGTGATATTGAGCTCATAGATGTGGAAGGGCTTAAAGTATATGTGACTTTGCGTGGGCGTTGCACCGAATGCCGCTCAAGCCAGCTCACCATCAAAAACCTTGTGGAAAAGAACTTGCGAGAACATGTAGATGACCAAATTGTTGTGGAAGAGGCATAAACCATGAAAGCTATATATCTTGATAATAATGCGACCACGCAAGTGTCGCCTGAAGTTGTGGAGGCTATGCTCCCTTATTTTTCAGATCTTTACGGAAACCCTTCCAGCATGCACACCTTTGGTGGTCAAGTGGGCAATGCAGTACGCAAAGCCAGAGAGCAAGTTGCTGAACTTATTGGTGCAAATCCTGATGAAATTCTCTTTACATCTTGTGGCTCAGAAAGTGACAATACAGCCATTATGTCAGCATTGCAAAGTCAGCCTACCAAAAAGCATATTGTTACTACTCGGGTAGAGCATCCTGCTGTATTGGCGCTTGTGCAATATCTTGAGCAAAATGGTTATGAAGCCACGTACTTATCCGTGGATGAAAAAGGTCGTCTTGATATGGATGAATATGCCGCATCCTTGCGTAAAGATACGGCCATTGCTTCCGTGATGTTTGCCAATAATGAAGTGGGAAATATTTATCCCATCCAAAAAATGGCAGAAATAGCAAAAGAAAAGGGCGTTTTATTCCACACCGACGCTGTGCAAGCTGTGGGCAAAGTGGATATAGATTTACGCACCTTACCTGTTGATTTTTTAGCTCTTTCCGGACATAAACTGCACGCCCCTAAGGGCATTGGCGTCTTATATATTCGCAAAGGCACGCGTTTTCGTCCTTTACTACGCGGAGGCCACCAAGAAAAAGGACGTCGCGCCGGCACAGAAAATGTTCCCTATATGATTGGTATTGGCAAAGCAGCAGAGTTAGCCATGCTCAATAAAGTAGCAGAAAATAAAGAAATGATGCGCTTGCGTGACATGCTTGAAAATGCACTTACAGCAAGTATTCCCTTTAGTCGTGTCAATGGTGATGTGGAAAATCGCTTGCCAAACACCTCAAGCATTGCCTTCAAAAACATTGAAGGTGAGGCTGTGCTACTCATGCTGGATAGATTTGGCATTTGTGCATCTTCCGGCTCAGCGTGTACTTCCGGAAGTCTTGAGCCATCGCACGTCCTCAGAGCCATGGGCATTCCCTTTACCTACGCCCATAGTTCCACTCGTTTTTCCCTTTCACGCTATACCACAGAAGAAGATATCAAGGTTGTCATCAAAGAAATGCCTGCCATCGTTGAGGTATTACGCGAAATGTCACCCTTTAAGGATTAAAGCTATGTCTACACCTTCGCAAAATACGCAAGTGATATCCTCCATCGATGCATGGCTTGCCGCTTGGACAACAGATCCCCTTAAAGCCAAAGATGCCTTCATCGCACTATACACTTGTCTCAAAGAGCAAGAAATGCTTTTGGATTTTAAAGAACGTCCGGGCATTAGTTATTCCCTACGTGCAAGGCATCCCCAGCAGCAGGATAGACCGCTCTTTGTGCTTATTGATGTGGTGGATGATGATGCAGATGAACGCTGGCTTTCAGTGTGTTTTTATGCTGATATGGTGCAAGATCCTAAGGAGCTTGGTGATTTTGTTCCCCAAGGGCTCATGGGACAAAATGCTTTATGCCTAAATCTTGAAGAAGACGACGCCGCCATGTGCTCTTATATTCAAGAGCGTGTACGCGAAGCCATGGATATTGCTAAGAAGTTTTAATTTTAGTTGTTGATAGAGTTTTTTTGGGGGAAACTTTCTTGAAAGAAAGTTTCCCCCAAACCCCCTTCAAAAAACTTTTATGGCGATAGAAGTTTGTTTTTTAATGAACATTTTACCGCCACAACATATGGTCACGCCATCCCCCCCTCAA
>CAYJHU010000255.1:0-3487 GCA_964369655.1 uncultured Desulfovibrionaceae bacterium
CCAAAGGGGATTATCCCCTTTGGCGGGGTGAAGGGGCAGCGCCCCTTCCCTCCGGAGGAATTAACCAAGCTTTCCTGCCCCTGTCAAAAGCCTGACTACCTTCACTTTTTATCTCCATTTTATATTTTTAAGTCTTTGATTTCAGACAAATACGCCATTGGAACGCCTTTTGCTACAGCAGGTACATATTATTGTAAACTGCAACAGCAGGAGGTTATTATGAAGGGTTTATATTCATCTCAAATCGAACTAGTAGGCAAAGTGCTGGACATGCGTTTGCAACGCCAAAATGTCATCAACAGCAACTTAGCCAACGTCAATACCCCCAAGTATAAACCTCGTGAGCTTGAATTTGAAGGTGAGCTGCAAAAGGCTCTCGGCCTTGATATGAAGGGTAATATGGCGCGCACTTCTGGTGAGCATATGCCAACTGCCTTTAGCGCCGACAACTTTCAAGCCGATTGGTTTAAGCAATTTAAGCCACGTACCATCCATGGCGAAGATAGAGTAAACATGGATAAAGAAATGGTAAAACTTGCCAAAAACCAATTACAATACAATGCATTAACTCAAGTTATTCAAAAGAACTTTGAAGGCTTAAAAACCATCATCGCAGAAGGGAAACAATAATGGACTTTATGACAGCACTCGACATTAGCGCTTCTGCCTTAACCGCAGACCGCACGCAGATGAATGTCATCTCCATGAACCTTGCCAATGCCAAGACCACACGCACTGTGCTTGGCGGCCCATACAGAAGACGCACTGTTATTCGCGAGGCTACCAATGTTGATGACCCTTTTTCCAAGCACATGCGTACAGCCCTTGATAGAGAGCTTAAAGGCGTAAGAGTTTCTGCCGTGGCCATTGACAGCCGCCCCTTAAAGCAAGTCTATCAGCCGGGACATCCCGATGCCAATGCTGAAGGTTATGTCTTTTATCCGGACATTAACGTGGTGGAAGAAATGGCAAACCTTATGACTTCACAGCGCAATTATGAAGCTAACGTTTCCACCATGGACGCTGTTAAGCAAATGTATCAAAAGGCACTTGAAATTGGCAAATAAGCCAAACAATATACAGGATAAGGAGTAGGTTATGAGTATCAACGCCGTAGGCATACAAGCATATAGCAACGCATTGCAACACTTTGGACGCACCGAAGCCACGATGCAAGAGTCAACCATTGGCTCAAGCAAAAATAGTAAATCTTTTGCCAATGTCCTTGATCAAAGCCTTATCCGCGATACAGTAGACAAAGGTGAAAGCTTTGGCGCCCATGCTGATTTTATTAAGTCACAAGTGGCCAATACTTTGCCTACAGCAAACCCTAACTCCTTTACCGATACTGTAAGCAATAGCTTTAATAAATTAAATTCATTGCAAACTGCAAAAGCTAATGCCATCGATGATTTTGCCTCCGGCAGAAGCCAAAATGTGCACGAGCTCATGATCACCTTGCAAAAGGCCAGTGTGGCCATGAGCTTGACCTCTGCTGTACGCAGTAAAGTCATGGAAGCTTACAAAGAATTAAGCAGAATTACATTCTAAGACCCCATAATTCAAAACTAACGGAGCACGAACATGCAAACACCTGACATCAGACAATTTGGCGAAAAATTAAAAGGAATTTGGGGAAACTTTAGCTTAACTCAGCGTATGATTATCGCTGGTGTTGCTGTCCTTACCGTGGCAGGATTTATTGCCTTAACTCTTTGGGCCAACAAAACAAATTATCACATGCTCTATTCTAATTTGAGCCCAGAAGATGCCAATCGCGTCGTTACCATTTTACAAACAGAAAATGTGCCTTACGAACTTACAGAAAACGGCACTTCCATCATGGTACCCCAAGAGCAAGTTTATGACCTTCGCATCAAGATTGCAGGTGAAGGAAATCTTGTGGGTCAAGGTATTGGCTTTGAAATCTTTGACGAAACCAAGGTAGGTCAAACTGACTTTGTACAAAAAATTAACTACATGCGCGCACTTCAAGGCGAACTTTCCCGCACCATGAGCGCCTTCCCAAATGTAGAAGACGCTCGCGTACACCTTGTTATGCCTCAGCGCTCCCTCTTTGTGGAAGAGCAACAACAGCCTTCCGCATCCGTAGTCTTAAGACTGAAAGACCAAGCCAGAAAGCCCGATGGCAAAGAAATTCAATCCATCGTAAACATGATGCTCATGTCTGTTCAAGGTCTTGATAAAGCACATCTTTCTATCACTGATAGCCGCGGTAGCGTACTCTTCCGTCCGGAAACTGACAGCCTTGCCGGTGTATCTTCCACACAAATGGAACATAAATTGCGCGTGCAGCGTGACCTTGAGCGTCGCATTGACGAAATGCTCACCCCCGTTTTTGGCCCAGGCCGCGTCGTATCCAAAGTAAACGTCGACATGGATTTTAGCCAAAAAACCATCCGTCGCGAAATTTTTGATCCAGAACAAACCGCCGTGCGCTCAGAACAACGCAGCGAAGAAACACAAAAAGGTCAAGCCAACCTCGAAGCTGGCTCCCCTGACGTAAACTTTCGCGGCGATGGCATCACCGGTTCCGTTTCTACACAAGACGGTAGCCGTGAAACTCGCACAACTAACTATGAAATTAACAAAGAAGAACAGAACATTATCTCTAACGTGGGCGACGTACAGCGCCTTACAGTATCCGTTATCTTAGACGGTACTTATCAAAAAGTTGACGGCCTTTGGAAATTTATGCCACGCAGCAAAGAAGAAATTGAACGCGTGCACACCTTAGTTGCCAATGCCGTAGGTCTTGATGCCAAGCGCGGCGACGCTCTTGAAGTTAGCTCCGTGCCTTTCAATGACAATGAGCCGCCAGCCGATCCTAATATGGCCAGCGTTATCATTGACTATGCAGACCGTTTAGGGCAACCTTTACTCAACGCTTTACTCGCCTTCCTCTTCCTCATGCTCGTGGTTCGCCCCGTAGTGCTCGCCCTCATCCGTCCAAAAGTGGAAGCCGGCGAAATGGTTGAAGGACTTGAAGGTCTACCCTCCGCTGAAGAACAGCTGGCCCTCTACGAAGCCCTCGAAGAAGCCGCCCGCGCAGAAGAAGCCGGAGACATGGGCGAAAATGAAGACGATGACCTGATGCTCTTTAAAGATATTGAATCATTACGAGTGCATATCTTTAACCTATCAGAACAGCATATGGATCAGGTCATAACAATAATGAGAGGATGGATAAAAGATGACGAAAGAGTCCGTGCTTAAAACCATAAATCTTGCCAAAAATGGAGACGCTGACGCCCTAAATCAGCTTAAAGAATGGCGAAAGGCACAAAAAGAAACCAGTCGCCGGGTGGAAGAGCTTAAGCTACGCCTCTTGCAACTTACCGATAAGCACTGGGAACAAAGCATAAGCATACTCAAGGGCTGGCTGGCAAAAGATTCACAAAATGGTGGAATGTAAGATATAGAAATATTTGTGGGGGAGGGAAAACCCTTTTTTCAAAAAGGTCTT
>CAYJHU010000256.1:0-3424 GCA_964369655.1 uncultured Desulfovibrionaceae bacterium
TTTCTGGGGGAAAACTTTTGTGAACAAAAGTTTTCCCCCAGACCCCCTTTCAAAAAACTTCCAGTGCGACAAAATTCTATCTTCTAAACTACATCTTGCCGCAATGAAAACTTTACAAAGAAGGTTTGCCCTTTTTACAAACTTTTTCAACTTGTTGAAAAAGTTCATATGGGTTTTCAAAGGAGATAACTCCCCCTACTCCCGTGGTCGGTGGGCTTGGGAGGCAGAGCCTCCCAAAAAATTAATTTCCCAAAAATAAGGGGATGGAAATCCACCCCCTTTGTATATAACTATTCTTTTTATGCGTCTACTGAATCATCGGACTTAGATTCCGCTTGCTCGCCAACTTCGCCAAGGCCGGGAAGTTCCGCCAAGAGCTTGTAGTATTGGTAGCGCTTATTATATTTTTCCACAAGTTCAGCCTTAAGTAATGGTGAATCTTCTGGCGCAATCTTATCAAGTGCGGCAAAGCGTGTTTCACCCATAAGGAAGTCATGCAAGGTGCCGTCAGGAGCCTTACTTTCAAAGACGAAGGGATTTTTGCCTTCATCAGAAAGTAATGGATTATAACGATACAGCGGCCAGTAACCGGAAGTAACAGCAAGCTTGCCTTCTTCCATAGTTTTGCCCATGCCCTTGCGAATGCCTTGGTTGATACAAGGAGCATAAGCAATAATCAGTGATGGGCCTTTGTAGGCTTCAGCTTCGCGGAAGGCTTTAATCACTTGGTTTTTGTCAGCACCCATGGAAATGGAAGCTACATAAACATAACCATAACTCATGGCCATGGCACCAAGGTCTTTTTTACCGGTACGCTTGCCTGCGGCGGCAAACTTAGCAATGGAGCCAAGAGGTGTGCCCTTGGAGGCTTGACCGCCGGTATTGGAGTACACTTCTGTATCCATAACCAAGATGTTGATATCTTCGCCGGAAGCAATAACGTGGTCAAGGCCGCCATAACCAATGTCATAGGCCCAGCCGTCACCGCCGAAGACCCAAATGCTCTTCTTGGTGAAAAGGTCGTCCATATGATAAAGCTCATGGGCTAAAGGATGATGCACTTCCTCAAGGGCGTCGAGGATATCAAGGCCATATTTTTTGGAGCCTTCGGCATCTTCCATATTTTCAAGCCAGCCCTTGCAAGCTTCAGTGAGTTCTTCTGTGATACCATCAGATGCAAGCAATTGCTGAATGCGCATGGCAAGGCCGGCGCGGCGTTGTTGGTAGGCCATTTCCATACCAAAGCCATATTCGGCGGCATCTTCAAAGAGGGAGTTACCCCATGCAGGGCCATGTCCGTCTTTGTTGGTGGTGTAAGGCGTGGTGGGCGAGGAAGCACCCCAAATGGAAGAGCAACCCGTGGCGTTGGCAATAATCATACGATCGCCAAACATTTGGGTTAAAAGCTTTACATAAGGAGTTTCGCCGCAACCTGCGCAAGCACCGGAGAACTCATGCAATGGTTGTTGGAATTGCGAGCCCTTCAAGGTATTGCGTGGTAAGATATTGTCTTTAAGCTCAATATTTTCTTCCACAAAGCGCAAGTTTTCTTTTTGTGCGTCAATTTGGCTTGCAAGCGGCTTCATAAAGAGAGCCTTACCCTTGGCAGGGCATACATCGGCGCAAGATCCGCAACCAAGGCAGTCTTCGGCATATACTTGCATGCGGAATTGCATACCTTTAAGTTCCTTACCTGTGGCAGGTTTAGTGGCAAAATGCTCTGGAGCACCTTCAAGCTCATCGTCATTGCAAAGCACAGGACGAATGGTAGCATGGGGGCATACAAAGGAGCATTGGCAACACTGAATACACGCATCCACATCCCACTCAGGCACGGCAATGGCTACGCCGCGTTTTTCAAAGGCGGCTGTGCCAAGGGGCATAAATCCGGCAGGATCCATGGCAGATACTGGCAATTTGTCGCCTTGTTGAGCCAAGATAGGACGTACAACTTTAGTGATATATTCTGGATCTTCATCGGCGTTGCAACCGCAAGAGCAACCACTTGTGCTAACGCCATCGGTGCTGCAGCAATATGCGGCAGAAGTGGCATTAAGCCAGCTTTCAGGATATTTTACTTCCACAAGAGCGCTCAAGGCACCCTCTACGGCGGCAATGTTCATGTTAACAATCTTATCGCCCTTGGAGCCATAGGTTTTTTTGATGGAATCTTTCAAGAGGCTAACGGCAGTTTCAAAGTCAAGCACATTGGCAAGCTTAAAGAAGGCCGTTTGCATGATCATATTGATACGACCACCAAGACCTACTTCCATGGCCAGCTTAACAGCATCCACATTGTAGAACTTCAATTTCTTTTCAGCAATGGTGCGCTTCATGGCGGCAGGAAGATTTTTTTCCATGTCCTCAAGGCTCCAATCGGAGTTCAGCACAAAAGTACCGCCATCTTTAATGCCTTCAAGCACTTCATATTGATGCACATAGGCAGACTTATGGCAAGCCACATAGTCAGCTTGAGTTACAAGGTAGGAAGAAGTGATGGGCTCTTTACCAAAGCGCAAATGCGATACGGTAAAGCCACCGGATTTTTTGGAGTCATAGGCAAAGTAAGCTTGAGCGTACATATCGGTGTTGTCACCAATAATTTTAATAGCTTGCTTATTTGCACCTACGGTACCGTCAGCGCCAAGGCCATAGAATTTGCACTGCACTGTGCCGGCTGGTACGGTGTTGATTTCTTCTTCCACTTCAAGGGAGGTGTAGCTTACGTCATCCACAATACCAACGGTGAAGTGGTTTTTAGGAGCCACACAAAGCATATTGTCATACACAGCCTTAGCCATGCCGGGGGTAAAGTCCTTGGAACCAAGGCCATAACGCCCGCCCACGATGGTGGGGGTAACAATTTGTGTGCCACGTTCTACATAAGCGGTACACACGTCTTGATAAAGTGGCTCGCCAAGGGCGCCGGCTTCTTTGGTGCGGTCAAGCACGGTGATGCTGGTCACAGTGGCGGGAATGGCTTGAAGCATATGCTCGGTGGAGAAAGGACGATATAAACGCACTTTCACAAGACCAACACGCTGACCTAAGCCGTTAAGGTAGTTGATGGTTTCTTCGATAACTTCGCAGGCAGAACCCATAGCAATGATTACACGATCGGCTTCTGGGTGACCCACATAGTCAAAAAGTTTATATTTGCGACCGGTGATACCGCTCACTTTTTTCATATTTTCAAGCACAATATTAGGCACAGCCGAATAATAATTGTTGCATGCTTCGCGGTTTTGGAAATAAATGTCAGGATTTTGAGCAGTACCGCGGATATGTGGATGCTCTGGATTCATGGCATTGGCACGAAACTCTTCAACCTTTTCCCAGTTTACCAAGGGAACGATATCTTCATAATCAATAACTTCAATCTTTTGCACTTCGTGGGAAGTACGGAAGCCATCAAAGAAGTGAC
>CAYJHU010000257.1:0-3367 GCA_964369655.1 uncultured Desulfovibrionaceae bacterium
TTAATTCTTAAACATTTTTGCAATGGACCACGCTAAATTATTTTCAAGAATAATTGTGGCCTCATGCACAGGCATATTTTGCGCTGAGGTGCGCTGGATGAGCGGTGTTGATTGTTGTTCGCCGCTGGGATCTTCTACACGCAAGCGGGCATTCATTTGCCAGACATAACCCGGATTTGTTCGATTGCTGCGTGTGGCAACGCCAATGCCAAGGCCGGAAATTGACCCAATGCCTACGCCGATGGCTGCGCCACTGTCACCGCTTACTAAAGCACCGGTCACGCCTCCAATGGCCGCACCAACAACCGTTGGCCAAACCGTTGAACCGGCATAGCCTGCATTGCCATTTTCAAGATAAACGGGCTGTATGCTATCAATATCCACAAATATTCGATAATCGGCATTTTCCGCTGTATTCACAATGCTTGCGCCTGCTTCGCTCTGTAAAAATGACTCAATATTTCCCTTAAGATCTGCGCGAGTGTCCATAACATTTGATACTTCAACATACACAGTCTCACCCCCTTGCATGGGGCTAATACTGAGCTTTGGAGGCAGTACGTAGGGAGAGTCAGAGCTGGGTGAATTAGAAGATGCGCAAGCGCTTAGAAACATACATAAACATAAGCAAGGAAAAAAAAGATATTTTTTCATGTGGCACTCCAGATTAGTAAGGTTGCATTGCTTTATTGTATTGTAAAAGTATGCAGATATTTAACTGTCCTGTCTAGAGTATTTTTTAGGAAAGAATAATTTGCAGGCTTGGTGGAAGGTACTTTTTAAAAATATACTCCCCACATATGCAAAAGCGGCCGATAAATGCTCTTGCATACGTGGGGGTAATTTGTGTTACTATGGCTGCAGTGACGGGTGCAGTAAGCTAGTATAATGATTCCTTTGAACGCTAGGCGAGTAAGGCGGCTACGCGCGCTGCGTCAAGTCCGCTGTGCACATGCAGGGCGGCATAAGGATCATCACTTATCATTTGTGTGGTTTCTTGCAAAACGCTCTCTACATCTTCATCGGCTATGAGCATAGGTTCCATATTTGCTGTACGCATATGTACCGAATCCACAACTTCAGTGGGGGCATTTTGTGCAGATAGGCTGGCCGCATTTGATGCCTCCCCCGAATTTTTTGTATTGTCCCAGTGAATAACATTCATGCCACCGGAAACGTTTGTTATATTGCTCATGACAGGCTCCTACTTAATTATGACGGGGTGAGTAAATTTTGCCTAGTGGCTCTCACGCTTGTATTTATGCAAGCCCCGTACCATGTTTTTTTGACATTTGAAAAAAATGTCTCCTTCCCCCTTGACGATGCGCCGAAACATTTTATTTATAGTATTGTAATTTTCATATTGAGGAGATTTAATTATGGCTGATAATGCTCAAAAACATGAATTTCGCGCAGAAGTGCGCAAAGTTCTTAACATCATAACACACTCACTCTACACCAACCGTGAGATTTTTTTACGCGAAATTGTATCCAACGCATCCGATGCTTTGGATAAATTGCGCTTTCAACAAAGCAAAGGTGAAGTGTGTCACGCGCCGGAATTACCCTTTGAAATTAGCATTCAGATTGATAAAGATGCCAAAACTTTGACCATTAAAGATACCGGTATTGGCATGACCCAAGACGAAATGATTGCCAACCTTGGCACCATTGCTAAATCCGGCTCGGAAGAATTCTTAAAAGATATACAAGCCCACAATGAGGCACAAAATTCCGACAATAAGGACGAAAGCAAAGCTTCCGACGCTTCCAATATTATTGGACGTTTTGGCGTTGGTTTTTATTCTATCTTTATGGTGGCCGATAAGGTTGAAGTGGCTTCGCGTCCTGCCTTTGGTGACAATAGTGCTCATGTTTGGACTAGCGATGGTTGCGGCGCTTTTACCGTGGAAAAAACCGACAATGCACCTGAACGCGGCACCACCATTGTGGCGTATCTTAAAGAAGATGCCAGCGAGTTTTTAGAAAAATATCGTATTGAATCAACCATTCGCAAGCATTCTGCCTTCATTCCTTTTACCATTTTGGTGGATGGCGAGCATATCAATACAACTCCTGCCTTATGGCGCGAGCCAAAATTCTCCATCAGCAAGGAGCAATATTCAGAATTTTATAAGTTCCTTACTTATGATCATGCAGAGCCTATAGATGTTATGCATTTTTCGGTGGATGCGCCGGTGCAATTTAATGCCTTGCTCTTTATTCCTGAGCAAAGCCTTGATATTTTTGGCAGTGGTCGTGAACGCTGGGGTCTTGACCTCTATGCTCGTCGCGTATTGATTATGCGCGAGAATAAAGAGCTTCTTCCTGAGTTTTTAAGCTTCCTTAAGGGCGTTGTGGATACTGAAGACCTTCCCCTTAATATCTCACGTGAGAATTTGCAGGAAAATATCGTTTTACGCAAAATTCAGCAAACCATCGTTAAGCAAGCCCTCAATCAACTAGAAAAAATGGCTGAAGGCGAGCAAGAAAAATACGAAAAACTCTGGCATAAGCACGGACGCATCCTTAAGCTTGGCTATCATGACTTTGTGCATAAGGACAGGATTGCAAATCTTGTGCGTTTTAATTCATCATTCCACGATGATGCCGAAGGTTTGACCTCCCTTGATGCCTACATGGGACGCGCCAAAGAAGGCCAAAAAACCATTTGGTATGTATCCGGTGCCAGCCGCGAAGCCGCACGCCTCAACCCACAGCTTGAAGTTTTCCGTAAAAAAGGACTTGAGGTGCTTTACCTTACAGAACCAATTGATGAATTTGTTATGGAAGGCCTTGGCAAGTACAAAGAGTGGGACCTTAAGGCCGTTGAGCAAATTGGCGATGACAGCTTAAAAGATTTTGCCGACACCGAAGATAATTCCCAAAAAGCAGCTCCGCTTGCCGAAGAAGATGTGACAAACTTCGATGGTCTTGTAAAAAGCATGCAAGAAATTCTTGGGGATAAAGTAAAAGAAGTGCGCATCTCGCATCGCCTTGAAGGCAGCCCAGCTTGCCTCGTTGCTCCTGACGGCGGTTTGACCTCCTCCATGGAAAAACTCATGCGCGTTATGCAAAAAGATGACACCATTCCGCAAAAAATCTTTGAAGTAAACCGCGATCATGCCATTTTGCGCAATCTTTTACGCATCTATAAACATGACAGCAAGGATCCATTGCTTACAGAAATGGTGGAGGCGCTCTTTGATACCAGTCTGCTTTTAGATGGATATCTCAAAGATCCTTATGCTCTTGCTAGCCGTACCAATAAGCTTATGGAACAAGCCGGCGCATGGTATGCCGATTTGAAAAAGATATAATCTTTTTTTGGGGGAAACTTTTTTGAAAAAAAGTTTCCCCCAAACCC
>CAYJHU010000258.1:0-3351 GCA_964369655.1 uncultured Desulfovibrionaceae bacterium
TCAAAAAAGTTTCCCCCAAAAAAAGTCAAATAAAAAACAAAATCCTTCTCTAGCCTTTATTCTCTAGCATGGCACGAGTACAGGAGAGGTAATTTTTGAGTATATCTTCTGACGGCTTGAGTAGGCCAAGGTGTACGGTGCGCATGAGTCCTACGAGGGCAGATGATAAAAGACAGGCTGTGTCTTTGGAGTGTAAATCGTCTCGGATCGTTCCATCTTCTTGACCGGCTTCGATGAATTTTTTGTAATTTTCTTCCAGAAGAGAAAAAAGATCGCGTACATGTTCAAAGGATTTGCTGTCTAGTTCTCCGTAGCAACCGGGGGCATCGCGTAGGAGCAGGGCAAAGTCCGCGCTGTTTTTGCGTACAAAGGCATAGCACGTTTTGGTAGCAGCAAGCAAACGCTCGAGGCCATTTTTTCCGTCAAGAAGTTCAGTGTACTGATATACTTCTTGTAAGAGTTTTTGTCTAAGGCGTATAACTAGGGTAATAAAGAGGTCTTCCTTGCTTTTGAAGTGGCGAAAAATCGTCCCTTCGGCCACGCCAGCTTCTTTAGCTAGAACCACGGTGGAAGTGCGGGCATAGCCATGTTTTGCGAATAAACGCGCTGCAGTTTCTAAAATAATATCTTTTTTCATCGCCAAAACCTTTCTGTGTAATTATTCCATATGCTTCTTTCTTTGGAAGCGAGATCAAAATTCGGTGTCATCAAGTTCTGCTGTATTTTCTTTGGAAAGGCGTGCTTCACGAGCGGCATCTTGCTTGCGTTCGCGTGTTCCCTTGGGTTTACGTGCTTCAAAGTCGGCACTACGTTCTTGTTGTCTGCAAAAGACTAAAAATCCCGTATGTGCAATCATGCGGTCATTGGGGCGTAGTCTGTCGGCTATGGGTTTCCAGTGGCGTAAGAGCAGTTCGCACACTTCGATTTCATCAAAGGGGCGAGTCTCAAAGGCCAGTAATAATTTGCTTACTTGGTCAACGGTGGGCAATAAAAAAGCCAATGCGGCGCCTGGGCGTACAGCGGCAAGGACATGATCAAGGTATTCCCAAGGGGTGCGCACATCAAGGAAAAGCGCATCTGCTCCGTCTATGCCAAAACCTTCTTCAATGTTGCGATGGTGCAATGTGACATTTTCGCCAACTCCTGCCCATGCGAGGTTGCGGCGCACGAGTTTATGAAATTCTTCGCGAGCCTCAAAGGTGTGCACATGGCCTGTTTTACCGGAAAACCATGATAAACCAAGGGTTAAGGCGCCGGAGCCGGAGCCTGCTTCAATGACGGTGCGTCCTTCACCAACGCCAAGGCGCATACAGATGTAGGCAATGTCCTTGGGATAGATGATTTGAGTTTGTCTTTTAACACCTTTAAGTAAATCGTGCAGATGCGGCTCTTGTAAACGCATGGGCACGCCCATGGACGTTTTTACTTCCGTGCCATAAGTGGCTTGAGCAACGTCTTGCATGCTTAAAATGCCGTCGCCGCTGTGCCAATCTTGGCCTTCTTCAACGCGTTTAAGATGTCTTTTTCCTTTGGGTGTCACAATAATGACAAGTTGTCCGTATGCTGGCATGATAATCCTTTAATAAAAACTGCCCATGGGTGCTTGGCCGGAACCAGAAGGGCTTGCGGGCGGGGTTCCGCCAGAGTTATAGGGGGTTGCTTGTGGGGTGCCATAGGGGTCGGCCATAGGCGCTCCCTGAGTACCTGCTACGCCGGGAACATAGACGCCATCCGGCCCGATGAAACCATCTTGGGGTTCAATGTAGGTCATGTGCGCCGTACCGGCATAGGGTTCGCTGTTTCTAAAGCCAAGGCCGTTCATAACCGTAACCGTGTCCGGTTTTACAAAATCTACATTGGGATATAAGTGTTCAATACGTTTACGATATTCCACAAAACCGGGGAGGGCTGTGGAGCCGCCGGTAACGCGTCTGCCAAGTGATTGTAATTGGTCATAACCAATATACACAGTGGAGACGAGTTGTGGAGTATAACCGATGAACCATACGTCTTTTTCGTCGTTGGTGGTGCCTGTTTTTCCTGCCATATGCTTACCAAGCACTTTGGCGCGTGTGGCGGTACCAGCGTTGACAACTTTCTTTAGTAATGTTGACATAATAAAGGCATTTTCAGGAGTAATGGCTTGCCAGTGTTCTGGGTCTTGACGATATATTTCGCGTCCATTTACGTCCTTAATGGAGGTAATGATGCGTGGGCGCGCCGCCCAGCCTTGATAGGCAAAAGCGGTAAAAGCTTGTGTCATGTTGAGGGGAGATACCGCCACAGCTCCAAGACTTACGGTTAATGAATTGGGGAATTCAGGTGTAAATCCTAAAATTTTGGCTCTTTCAATAACGCTATTAAGGCCAATGTGGTTGGTGACCGCCACAGTACAGACGTTACGCGAGAGCGCAAGAGCTGTGGAAAGTTGAATGGGGCCTTTGAAGGCTTTATCGTAGTTAGACGGAGTCCAATATCGATTGGTGCCTGGAATGCGAAATGATTGCGGCACGTCAGGGATAAGGGTGGCCGGTGAAAAACCTTGATCAAGGGCTGCAGAATAGACGATGGGCTTAAAGGCAGAGCCGGGCTGTCTTTCACTTTGAACGGCGCGGTTAAAATGGCTTGTACCAAATTCATATCCGCCCACTAGTGCCACCACGTCACCGGTATTTGGCTCTATGGAGACAAGTGCGCCATTGGCCACCGGCATTTGTTGTAAGGCAAGGTTAACGGGTGTTCCTTTTTTTACGCTGGCAGGATCAAAGGCTGGCTCAGCAATAGTAAGCATGCCGTCTTTAAATGTTTCCTTACCCTTACTTTCAGGCTGAGAAACCCAAATAACATCGCCTACATTAAGCACGTTTTTAGCATTATTAATGTGATAACTTTTGTTAAGACGAGGGTTTATGTGTCGTGCCCAGGTCATGGTTTTTAAGCCAACAAAGCCTTCATAGCCGGAGCCAAGGCCAACGGTTGCGCCCTTAACGTCTACCTTAGTGACCAGTGCGCGTACCCATGTACCGCCAATGAGGTCATAGGGGGAAAATTTCTTCTTATCAAGATAGCTCTTCATCTGCTCTACGGGAATTCTTTCCACAGGGCCGCGATAACCTTGGCGTCTGGCAAGAACTTCAAGAGCTGAGCGTAAGCCTAGGGCCGCGGCTTCTTGGTGTACGGGCTCCATGGCAGTACTTACGGTCAAGCCGGCTTCATACACATAGTCTGCGCCGAATTTATTGCTTTTTATGCCCATGATTTTCATATTTTCTTCGCTGAAAAATTCAATGAGCAAGCGGCGCACTTCTTCCATATACCAGCCTGCCGCACCAATTTGTGCTTCGGTCATGG
>CAYJHU010000259.1:0-3343 GCA_964369655.1 uncultured Desulfovibrionaceae bacterium
GCAGCAAGTTCTTTGTTGGGAATCCAGCCCACAGGGATAAAAAGTGCTGTAATAAGCCCCCAAGCAATGAAAGCGCCAATGTTTGGCATGACCATGCCACTTAAAAAGCGGCCAAATAATTGAATCCTTTTCTTCATACTCTCTAATCCTTCGTAAAATCTTTTTCTCTTGGTTTTACAAACAAAGTATTACCATCATAAATAAGACGCTAACCTATTCTTGTATAGAGTTTTTTGCGTCTTTTTTGTAATATTTCTCTTGACAAACCAAGATTATGTGTCCATTTTCTCAAAAAAATAAGGTGTTTTTATGAAAATATACGACCAACATGTACATACTTTTCTTTCCAGTGATTCTGGAGAGAAATTTGAAAACTATCTTCAAAAAGCGCAAGAACTCGGACTAAGCCATTTTGTGAGTACCGAACATTTAGACCTTTCGTGCATTGCCCTTGGTAAGGATGATATGCCGGATTTGGCCTTGCAAAAAAGCATTTGCCAAGAACTACAACAAAAATACCCCATTCAAATTTTGCGAGGTATTGAGCTTGGCTATAAATTTTCACGTCTTAAAGACATAGAATATATAGTAGAGACCCAAGGCTTCGACGTCATCATCATGTCTGTGCATGAAGATGAATATGCCGAATGCGCAAGCTCCGCTTTTTTAGACGACAAAAGCCCTGACGAAGCGTACGCGGCTTATTTGGATCTATATATTCACATGCTAAACCACTGTTCTTGCTATGATATTGTAGGACATATTGACTTTCTTTTGCGCTACATGCCACCTGCTAACCTTGAAAAACACAAAGAAAAACTCTGCATGCTTTTTCAACTCGTTATAAGTAAAGACAAGTGCCTTGAATACAATACCCGTTTTTTATACAGGCACCATGAAAGCCATGGTCTCAAATATCTTTTTTCATTATATTTTGCCTGCGGCGGTAGAAAAGTTTCCTTAGGCAGTGATGCCCATACCGCGCAAGATTATTTAGCCTCTTTTGCTGAGGCAGAGCAAATGCTTAAAAGCATTGGCTTTAGTCATATCAGCACCTTTCAAAAGCGAAAGGAAACACGCATTTCTTTGTAGCAGGCTGCAAAAAATATACTTTTAAACAGCCTGCTCCAGTAAACTAACTTTGAGAGATTTTTTCTCGCAAAGGTAAAACAGCTGACGGCGTCACTGAGAGTTCATCCAGTCCGATTTCGTTAAAAAACTCTGTCAGTCTGGTATCATAAGAGAGCTCGCCGCAAATTCCTGCCCAAATTCCATTGGCGTGAGCATTGTCGCATACCAATTTAATCATGCGCAAAATAGCTTCATGATGCGTGTCGGTAAATTCAGCAATGCTGTCATTTTGCCTGTCTACAGCAAGAGTATATTGCGTTAAGTCGTTGGTGCCCATGCTAAAGAAATCCACCTCTTTAGCCAATAAATCACTGATCATTACCGCGGCAGGTGTTTCAATCATAATGCCTACGGGAATGTCTCCCTTGTGAGGAATTCCGGCTTTAGTAAGCTCAGCCTTCACTTCTTCAATAATGGCCTTTGAGCGGCGCACTTCTTCCACCGAAATAATCATGGGCAACATAAGATAAATATTGCCATGACAAGCGGCGCGATAGATAGCACGCAATTGCGTTTTGAAAATATCCGGTCTGGTAAGGCAAATACGTATGGCACGCATGCCCATGGCAGGATTTTCTTCTTTGGGCAAATTGAAATAATCTGCTTGTTTGTCTGCTCCGATATCAAGGGTACGAATAATAACGGGCTTATCCCCCATCTTTTTGGCAACGCTACTATAAGCAATATATTGCGTTTCCTCGCAAGGATAGTCCTTGCTCTCTAGATAGAGAAATTCACTTCTGAAAAGTCCAATGCCCTCAGCATCATTTTCAAGTACAGCTTCCACATCGGCCACGCAGCCAATATTGGCGTATAGTTTTATTTCGCGCCCGCACTTGGTAATGGTTTTTTTACCTCTAAATGATTCAAGCTTTAGCTTTTCTTCATTTTGCGCTTTCAATTGTTCTTTTTTTAGCGCCAGTGTTTTTTCATCGGGGTCGATAATGACTGTTCCTTCTTCACCATCAATAATGGTAAGCAGGTTATTGTATTTTTTATCTAAAGACTCTTTGAGGCCAATGACCGCAGGCAAGCTTAAGGTACGCGCAAAAATTGCAGTATGTGAGTTTTTGCTACCTTCTGCAGTGGCAATGCCGAGCACTTTTTCTCTGTCAAATTGCGCAGTTTCACTTGGTACAAAATCTACACCAGCGTAGATATAAGCACCTTCGTGGCTGTCTAAGCTTTGTTTATTTAAGAGAATTTCCATAACTCTGCGCGAAATATCTAATACATCTAAGGCTCTGGCCTTCATGTATTCATCGTCCATTTCGGCAAACATTTGCGAAAATTGTTTGGCGGCTTGGCTTACGGCATAGGTTGCGTTGGCTTTATTGGTTGTAATTTCATGAGTAATAGCATCACGATAATCCAAATCATCCAACATCATTTGGTGCACTTCAAAAAGCGCGGCATTATCTTCGCCAAGCTTTTCTGCTGTTTTTTGAGCAATAACACCAAGTTGCTCAATGGCCTTTTCTCGAGCTCTTTCAAAGGAAGCAAGCTCTTCTTCTACATTTTCAATGGCATAAAATTTTACATCTAAATCCAGCTGCGAAGGAAAATAGATATTTCCTATGGCGATCCCTTTTGAAACGCCCTTGCCCTGCAATATTACCATTCTACCTCCTATCTAGCTGTTATAACTTAAATTATAAAAGTTTTTCTTTGTTATTTTTATATGCTTTTACAAATTTTTCTCTAAAAAGTCTTTTGCCATGGCGCATACGGCGTCAGCATCTTCGCCTTCTGCACTAATAATAATTTCATCGCCCTTTTTTGCGGCCAAAGCCATAACAGTGAAGAGTTTTTTTCCGTCAGCTTTCTTTTCGCCTTTTTGAATGGAGATTTGTGAAGAAAACTTTTGTAATTCTTTTACAAAAAGCCCCGCTGGTCTTGCGTGGATACCTTGTTCATCTTTGATAATAAATGAAAATGATGGCATAATTTTATCCTTATGTTATTGGTAAAGTGTGAAAAGCCGATTGTTCCAAAAATCACAATAAACCTCCTTATAGCACTATTTTATTTTTTTGTAAAGTTCAAACAAAGACTTATGAAGTGACTTTTATCTCTAAGCTCACAGTATAATATACCCAAAAAGAACAATACAGTAAAATTTGGGTGTTCAGTGGCTTAGATAGTGTCGTCAAATTGCGTATTCAGAAGAGTAAAGTTAAAACTCATGAATATTCATACTATCGTAGACATT
>CAYJHU010000260.1:0-3334 GCA_964369655.1 uncultured Desulfovibrionaceae bacterium
CTTGAGGAAAGGCAACATGGCGCCTAAAAAGTGTCAAGACAATCATAATAAGTATGAAAGGTAACATATGCGTCATGTCTATTGATAGTGTGATGCCAAGCAATTGTAAGCTGGTATTTATGGACAGACTTACGCCAAACAAGAGTGCACCCAAAAAAAGCCATACAATTCTGCCGCTTGCTAACATGGCTAATACAATAGCGATGAAACCTGCACCGTTAGTCATATTAGGAACAAATATGCCCGCACTCAAAATAGCCATATATGCGCCACCAAGCCCCGCCATGGTGCCAGCAAAAAGCACAATGGCTGTGCGTAGCACAAAAACATTCGTTCCAAAAACATCTAGGGCTCTGGGGTTTGAACCGGCGGCTAAAAGCTGACGTTTGAGTATACTTCCTTTATAAAAATAGATGAAAATACTAAGGCCGCATACGCACAACAAAGTAAATGCTGAAATGTGAAACAATCTGCCTACATAGGGAAGCTCAGACAAAAAAGGAATGCTGAAAGTTTCCATAGGTTCCAGCCTCGGATATGTTTTTGCAAAGTATACATGGTGAAAAAGTGCAGTTATTCCTTGCATTATAAAGGTAAGTGATAAACCAATAACCACCTGTTCAACCGCATACCATACGCAAAAAATAACTATAATTATGGCAAGTAATAAACCTGCACTGGCTCCGCCCAGAAAGCCAAGGGCATAATTTTGAGTTTCGTAAACAACATAGAAAGCAGAACACGCTCCCGCAAGCATCATTCCCTCAAGCCCAAGGTTTAAGATCCCAGCCTGCTCTGAGAGCATTTCACCAAAACCTGCCAAAAACAACGGCAACGCCGCCATGAGTGTACTCAAAAGAAATGTTGTGAGAAATGTTTCGTTTATCATGTTTAGTGACCCTATATGTTCAAAAGTAATAGCCAATAACTCTTACTTTATTGTTTCTCAAAAATTTTATTTGTTATAGCACTTAAAAGCATTACTAATGCCAAGACCACATGAATAATATATGTTGGAACTTGCAACACACGAGAAGCACTGCCTCCCCCTACAAGAAGTATAGAAAAAAGAAAGGTATACAAAAGAATGACTACGCCGTGGCAACGTCCTAAAAGGACAATGGGAATGGCAAGAATGCTATAGGCAGGATTCCAATTGGCTTGTATTGCTCCATATACTCCTAAAACTTCAATGGCTCCAGCTAAACTAATGCATGCACCACTAAGACAAAAAGCTAAAAAAAGTAATGTTTTTACCGGATATCCTGCATGATATGCCACATTTTTACTAGCCCCTATGATACGCCATTTAATACCCATAGCCGTATGGTTTAATATGTAATGCACAAAAATTATTGTAAAAATAGCAATAAAAAAACCCACGTGAACGCTGCTGTCAAAAAGTCGTAAAAGGCGACTTTCTACAGCAAGGGTGTATGTTTGCGGATGCGGAACCGCAACATCACGCAAGGGGCCCTTAATAAGCATATTACCTAAGCTTATGCCTATAAAGGACATCATCAGCGTGCTTACCACCTCATTTATGCCATATTTACTGTGTAAAAATGCCGACACGCTTACCCATGCGGCTCCGATGATAAGGGAAAAGAGAAGGCAAAGGGGAATGAAAAGGAAGGGGGGCATAAAGTTTGCCAATGATGTTGCAAGGCCGATACTCAAGACAGCTCCCAAAAGGAATTGACCATCACCACCAAGATTCCAAATTCCGGCTTTAAAGGCAATCATCAATCCTGCACTAATACAAAGAAGCGGAGTCATTTTCAAAAGCACAGCTTCAAATCCCAAGCTACTTGTTAAGCAACGCTTAAAAATATAGCCATAATATTCAAAAGGATTAGTATTCAGACAAAGAAGAATGATTGCACTTAATAAAAAAGCCAGCAATAAGGGAAGAATATTCTTGATAAAAAAAATAGTGAAAGGGGGCAGTATTTTCTTGTGCATAGTTATACTGTTGCCATGAGGGTGATTACTCTATGACGGGCTTCTCCATCATTTACAAAGCAATGGCTGAGTTTTCCGTTTTTCAATACGGCGAGATGCGTAGATAAAGACAATAATTCGTCTATATCGTTTGATATAATAATAAAGCTACAGCGTTGATTTAACCGTGCACGAATTTTTTCATGAAATTCTTTTGCTGTTCTTACATCAAGCCCATGCGTGGGTTGGTGCAAAATGCCTACGCAAAGATTAGACTGATTCAACTCTCTGGCCAGAATAACTTTTTGCATGGTGCCACCGGAAAGAGTATGGGCAGCACTTTTTTGATACTCTTGTGGAATAAAAAAATCTTGCATAATTTTTTTGGCATACTCTTGCATATATTTCCATTTGGCTATGCCGTGTTTCCAAAAGGGGGGTAATCCTATATTTTTTATTTGTAGATTAAAGGCAATGTTTTCACTGCCTACAAGTCCCTCAGAAAGCCTGTCCTCGCTTACATAGTGTATACCCAGCTTTTGCCGCTGTGCATTGGATAGTACTGTGATTTCTTGCCCATGCAAGAAAATAGCTCCGCTTTTGGGAAGGCGTTGCCCTGCTAAAATTTCAGCAAAATGCTTTTGCCCATGCCCATCAATGCCGGCAATGCCCAAAATTTCATTATTCCTCATACTAAAAGAGATGCTGTCAATAGAACAGGTTTGCTCTTCCTCTTGACTCGTAATGCAAGAAACTTCAAGCAAAGGAGAAACTGTTTTGTTCTTTGCTTTGCTCCTGTATGGGCTTTTCTCGCTTTGCAATTGTTGTTTTGGGTGGCAATTTTCTTGATGAATACTATGCGTATTGTGCTCTTCACCAAAAATAGCGCAGCATAGTGTCTGTTTCAGTTGCTTTTCCCTATGAGAGCGTTTTGCTTCTGATATGATTTCGTGTGAAATTTCAGCTACTTTCTTCCCTTGACGTACAACGGTTATACGGTCAGATAAGGCGATGGCTTCGTGTAATTTATGAGTAATATAAAGGATTGTATGCTTATTTTTAGCAAGTTTTTGTATAATCACACCTAAACGCTTTGCTTCTTCATGAGATAACAAGGCTGTAGCTTCATCAAAGACAAGAATTTTTTGCCCATGCCAAAGGGCACGCATGATTTCTATATACTGCTGCTGACCTAAACTCAAATGCTTGATATATTGCTCAGAATCAATATCTATCCCAAGCAGCTCTGTAAACTTTTCATAATGTGACAGAAAGCTTTTTGCATTAAACTTCTTCCACCAAGGACTGCCAAGCAGTAAGTTTTCCATAACGGTTAATTCCGGCACCAAGAGCGGATGCTGAAACACTACCCCAATACCGCATTGCAAAC
>CAYJHU010000261.1:0-3320 GCA_964369655.1 uncultured Desulfovibrionaceae bacterium
TGATATTTGAGGCGCTGAAGTTTTTTGGAGGGGGGGCCCCCAGTAAGTTTTATCATTAAATCAAGTATACTAAGCAATTGCTCTATTGCTATTCAAAGCCATTATCCCTTTAACTACTCGATAAATATACCAAACAGCATAAGCAATCCATATAATCCAGGCAAAGAGAATGCCCACTATGGTAAGATATAAAATAAAGGTTACAACAGCTACAATTATAGCATAAATTATGGAGCGCCAAAAGGTGCCTATTTGATAATTTATGTGACTTTTTACAAGTTCACTTTGACAATCTCCGCGCTTTATATAATTTAAGATGACAGCTGCCAAGGCACAAAGACCGCCGGTAACTATTGCGGCGCCATAAAGTGCGTAGCCAATCCACGCAATGGTTTTTTCTTGTTGTTCAGTAGAGTTCATTTTTTCTCCTATTTACTCTTAATTATTTTCTTTAACATGTTGAAGTTCAACTGATAATTGTCCTTTATTGCTACGAATAACCACATAGCCACCCGCCCCAAAGTTTCCGGGATTTATGATGATGGTACGACCTATTTTATCCATATTGCAGGCTTCATGAATATGTCCGCAAATACAAACATCAGGTTGGTTTTCTTCGATAAATTCTCTTACTGCACTTGAACCAACATGCACACCGCCCCCAATGTCATCACATAAAGTATCTTTGGGAGGATTATGCGAAATCAAAATTTGTTTTTGCCATTTACGAGCTTTTTTCCATGTTTGCTCAAGCCATTCGGCAAAATATGATTCAGGGTATTCACTGGGAGTTCCAAATGGCGTAAAGGTTGAAGCTCCAACGCCAAAAACGCACAGTTCAGGAATGAGCTCATGCACTTCTGTGTGCAAATTCCACTTTTTTTTCTGCAACCATTCGGTCACTTCTTCCCTATCCATATTCCCAATTTGAGCAAGTAGGTGAGGATTTTTTTCTTCTAAAGCGTAGAGTACACGTTCGGCTTGCTTCACGCCGCCCCCAAGGGTCATGTCACCGGTAACAATAATACCATCTGCGCCTTCAAGCTCCGGAATTTTTTCAAGTAAAGTTATATCATCATGGATATCACCGAGAGCAATCCACAAATAATCTTCTTTTTCAGGATGTTTGTTACTTGGCATAATGTACTTCCCTTGTTAGAGTTTCTTTTATGTAAATTAGCATATTTTACCAAAAAGGAAAAGAGGAAAGCATGTCAAAAATTTTGAAACAAGCACTGCGTAAGGAATTTATTGCGCGCAGAAAAAAGCAATTTTTAGATAACAAAGATGAATATCTGGAAAATAGCCTCAAGGCACAAAATTTGATTATTGAACACCCACTTTTTCAAAAAGCGCGTAGCGTGGCTTTATATATGCCTATACAGGGTGAAGTGGCGACAGATAGCATCTGCGCTCAGGCTTGGGCCTTAAATAAAAATGTTTATTTACCAAGGTGTTTACCGCACAGCCACGGGCAAATGGATTTTGTAGCTTGTAAGTCAATGCACGACTTGGAGCCGGGAGCTTATGGAATTTTGGAGCCCAAGCAAGAACTTATGGCAGAAAACTCACACACTCTTAAGCTTGATTTATGCCTTGTGCCTGGGGTAGCATTTGATAAAAAAGGCTGTCGTCTTGGCTTTGGGGCGGGTTATTATGATCGCTTTTTAGAAATATTGCAGCCTCAAAAAACTTCTCTCGTAGGACTTGCTTTTTCTTGGCAAATTGTTGAAAATTTACCCACGGCAACATGGGATATCCCCATGACTATGCTTGTACATCAAGGAGGTATTCAATGGATATAACCTATATTCCATTTTCATTCCCTAACATTAAAAAGGTGCGTTGCATTTTTCAAACTCGTACCGGCGGTTCCTCAAAAGGTGCTTATGGTGGCGGAAATATAATCTATACTCCGGCAGATGAGCAAAGTAATGTGCTGGCAAATCGCACTGCCCTGCAACGTGCGGTGGGGCATGGTTTTAGTGAGCTTGCGCAAGTTCATGGTGATTATGTTCTTTTTGAACCAGAGCTAACTCCCGTTGAGGGAATGCAAAATGCTAAACTTCCCGAAGGTGACGGCCTTGCAAGTTCTAAAGTCGGGCATGCGCTTATGGTTAAGTCTGCCGATTGCCAACCAATCTTAATTGCTCATAAAGATGGCAAGCATATTATGGCCTTGCATGTGGGATGGCGTGGCAACAGAATAGAATTTATTGGCACAGCCATTGCGCAATTTTGTAAGCATTATAATCTAATACCAACAGATTTATCGGCTGTGCGCGGGCCAAGTCTTGGGCCTTTATGCGCAGAATTTATTAATTTTGACACAGAATGGGGAACAGATTACGAAAAATGGTATAACCCACAAACAAAAACAATGAATTTGTGGGAGTTAACACGCCATCAATTGCATACTGCTGGCCTTGAGCTCAGCAATATTTATGGGATTGATATGTGTACCTACACCATGCAAAATGAGTTTTTTTCCTTTAGACAAGAAGAACAATCTGGACGGCAAGGAAGCCTTATTTGGATTGAAGCTTAAAACATAAAACCACTTAAGGAGTTATAATGAGTAGTAAAAAATTGTATTACACCGTTTTTGTTTTTTTATTTGTGGCTTTTGGCCTCATCACCAATGCCCCAGTAAATGCCCAGGAAGATGAACGAACCTTGACCCTTAAAGCCCCCGACAAAAAAGGCGGCATGCCGCTTATGCAAGCCCTTGCTCAAAGAAAATCCAGCCGAAATTTTAGTGATACCCCTCTTAGTGACCAGGAGCTTTCTAACCTCATTTGGGCAGCCTATGGCATAAATAGAGATGATGGTAAGCGCACCATTCCAACAGCCAGAAATCAACAAAAAATGAATCTTTATGTGGGTTTTAAAGATCATGTTTGGATTTATGACCCCCAAAATCACGCCTTACAAAAAATGGGCCCTGCTGACCTTAAAGGCATTATGAAAGGCTCTGTCCTACTTATTATGGCAGAAGAAGGTGGCGACGAGAAAAGTAACCATTATGGTAACTTGCATGCTGGCTCCATCTATCAAAACGTAGGTCTTTATTGCGCCTCTGCCGGCCTTGGAAATCTCGTGCATATTAACGGAGCTGACAAAGTTCAAGAGATCATTGCACCATTTTTACCCAGCAAGTACACTGTGCGCATCTTACAATCTGTTGGAAAAATTAAGTAGTTTTAGGAGGGGCTCTGCCCCTCCACAGAGTGCTGACAAAGTCAGCACGATTCAAAAATCAAGTGTAGGCGCAATTTACTTGCGCCGTTAAGCGATTGATTTTTGTGCCTTTCCGCTTG
>CAYJHU010000262.1:0-3314 GCA_964369655.1 uncultured Desulfovibrionaceae bacterium
ATAATAGAGTTTTTACCCAAGCACTATTGCTTAAAATCAATCTCCACAATATTTATCTCACTGCGAGTTCCAAGTCTATAGGGCATTTGCCAAGGGCCAACGATTTTCCAAAAACCAACCCCAACCCCAGATGTGACAATGGTATGCAAACCATCTACAATTTCATATCCATATGCGTTGGGTAATTTCATTTTCAAAATCATATTATAAGGAAAAAACTGGCCGGCATGAGTATGCGCTGAAAGCTGAACATCGACCTTATTGGCAACGCTTTCCTGTATGCTTTGAGGGTTATGGTCAAGGACAATAATAGGTTCATTTAAGGAAATATTATTATCAGCATAAAGAGCCTTTAGGCTTTTGCGCTCACCCTCAACATTATCACGGCGAATATCATCACGGGCAATAAAATTAATACCATCTATTTTTAAAACTTCATCACGCAAAACCTTAATACCCATAGAATTCAAATACACAATATTTTCATCAATATCATTCCCATAATATTCATGATTGCCCAAAATTGTATATACGCCGTATTTAGCTTTCAACTTTGTAAATACCTTTGAATAATCATCTTTTATCTTTGTATGACTATTTTGGATAATATCTCCGCCAAAAATTATAATATCCGGATTTTGCGCATTCACTTTTTCAACCATATCAGTAAATAAATTTATATTTGAGGTGGTTGTTAAATGTAAATCCGCTACAAAGGCAATTTTAATCTTTTGCAAAGCAGATTTTTTCTCAAGTGTAATTTGAGTAAAAGTTACAGCGCTATTTCTATAATTATAATACCCAATGCTCCCCACTAAAATAAAGACAAGAGGAATGATTATAAATAATGTTTTCCGCTGGATGGGAAAAAGAAAATAATGCACCACGCACAGTATTATGGATAGTATAAGCAAATAGTGAATAAAATATATATAATTCCCTAAAAATATACCATAAAATTCATTTTCTGTGATGATGTTTTTTCTCGCCTTAGCTAAGGGATACATACATAGGAACAAAACAACGCTTGAAAGGAGTAATTTAATCATTGTATTTTAATCTTAATTTTTAAAAGTTATAACAGGCTGCCTAAAGCAAACTTTTGCAACAGGCAGATGAGGCTAAATAAGCCAAGCAATGCACAATGTCAAAAGGAAGCTCACGCTTATACATTTTTGTAGAAAATGCTTTTTTCCGGACTAAATCCCCTCTCTTAAAAAATACATTTTTGTGGTTTTTTTATTTTGCAATTGAAAGCCCACTTCGTCATCAAAGCATAACAACCATATATTAAACATTTTTTTCATACAAATCCATTTTGGCACACTCCATGCTTTAGGGGAAAGCATAATGGTCTTTTTTCGTAGGTCATAATTTTTTTTACCCCAGTAAGGAGGAAGGTGAAAATGAACGCAGCTGATACAGCTTTTATCTTGATTTGTAGTGCTTTGGTTATGCTCATGACCCCAGGTGTGGCATTATTTTATGGGGGCCTTGTGCGTTCGCGCAATGTGCTCTCCACATGCATGCATAGCTTTGCGCTTATGGGTGTTATCCCATTGCTTTGGTTTGTTGTTGGATATTCCTTAGCTTTTGGTCAAGACATAGGCGGAATTATAGGGGATTTTTCTTTTGTAATGCTTGACGGTGTTGGACTTGAGGGTGGTCCTGTAGAAAACATTCCACACATGCTTTTCATGCTCTTTCAATGTATGTTTGCAGTCTTAACCATTGCCCTTATTTCTGGCTCTTATGCTGAGCGGATGCGTTTTTCAGCCATGATGCTCTTTTCTTGTATTTGGCTAATAGTTGTCTACTCCCCCATGGCTCACTGGGTATGGGGCGGTGGCTGGATGGCAAAAATGGGCGCAGTGGACTTTGCGGGCGGCGCCGTCGTTCATATGGCTTCTGCTGCTGCAGGGCTTGCTACTGCTCACGAGCTTGGAGCGCGTATGGGCATGGGTAGACAATCATTTGCGCCTCACAATTTACCATTAACTTTACTCGGATGCGCTCTTATTTGGTTTGGCTGGTTTGGCTTTAATGCAGGCAGTGCCTTAGCCGCCAATGGCCTTGCAGTGCACGCCTTTGGCACAACAGAAATGGCCGCAGCAGCAGGTATTGTTGGCTGGTTGATTTTTGAATGGTGGCACATTGGCAAGCCCACAACCCTTGGCGCATGCTCCGGTGCTTTAGCAGGACTTGTATCTATTACCCCTGCGGCCGGTTTTGTAAGTCTTGAGTCATCCATAATTATTGGTTTAATCGGCGGCGCAGCCTGCTACGGCGCAGTACTCTTAAAAGAGCGCCTTGGCTATGATGACGCCCTTGATGTTGTAGGAATTCACGGCATTGGTGGTACTTGGGGTGCATTGGCAACAGGTATTTTTGCACAAGCTTCCATAAATGGTGTTGATGGGCTTCTTTTTGGCAATCCACATCAGCTCTTTGTACAAGCTGTTTCTGTGGTGGGAACATGGGGCTTTGTATATGTGGCTAGTCGTATAATTCTCAAAGTTGTCGCACTTATCACTCCCTTACGTGTGGCTCCAGACCCCGAAGTTGTTGGACTTGATGTAAGTGAACACAACGAACGCGCATACCAATTATAAAGGGAGTGAAAGATGAAAAAAATAGAAATTACCGTTAGGCCAAGCAAATTTGAAGATGTAAAAGAAAAGCTTGTAGAAATTGGCATACATGGCATGACATACTTTGAGGCTCGAGGATTTGGCCGCCAAGGTGGACACATAGAAAACTACCGCGGCAAAACCTATAAAGTAGATTGCCTCCCCATGTACCGAGTGGAAGTGGTAGTGCATGATGAAGCACTGGATAAAGTAATCGCTGCCATTGTGGAATCAGCAAAAACAGGAAATGTTGGCGATGGAAAAATCTTCGTTTCTGACCTTGCCGATGCATGGCGTATCCGTACCGGAGAGCGAGGAGAAGACGCCATATAACATATAGAGTCTACTTGGGAGTCCCAGCCTCCCAAGCCTCCAAGAAAGGGGTCCCCCCTCTGGAAACCCTTGTGCGCCACTTTCAATGCTTTGAAAGTGGCGTTTTTAATTCATTTTTTATATATAAAATCTATGTATTTATAAAAGCATTATAATAAACTCCCATCTTCAAAATTTTACGTCCTAAAGCTTACCCCATTCCATTTTCAACTTGTTGAAAATGGAATGCGTTAGGGTTTCCAAAGGGGATTATCCCCTTTGGCGGAGGGTGTGGGAGGCAGAGCCTCCCAAAGACGAATGACAAACCCCACTGTGTGGTGTTTGCGCCGCTATTGTCAGCAAAGCTGCCAA
>CAYJHU010000263.1:0-3308 GCA_964369655.1 uncultured Desulfovibrionaceae bacterium
TGTGCGTAATTATGAGTCAACACTGAAACATTTTATTTTGCGCCGCGTAAAAAGGGTATCAGTGTAATTAAGGCCACCGTTGTAATGGTGAGCGTTATGCCGCCAAGTACAGTTAAGCTTGCAGATTCATTAAAAATGGCGATACCTATGCACACGGCAATGACTGGCTCTAAAGTGCCTAAAATGGAGCTTAAGGTTGAGCCAATTTTTGCTATGGCCATGATTAATAAAAGATTACTTAAAAAAGCGGTGCAAAGCGCTAGCGCTATTAAGGAGGCTACTTCTGTGCTACTTCTTGGGAGCATAAAGGCATCTTTATACAGGGCGTAAACAAGCAAGGCCACGCAGGAGATAAAAAAGAGATAAAAGGACAGAACATCACTGGAAATATGATGCTTGTTGGCTTGTGAAATACATATGACATAGAGAGCATAAGCTAAGGATGCCACCATAATATAAGTAAACCCTTCAGCGGTTAATTGCATTTGAGCGCTAAAAAATCCAGACATAGTGGCTATTCCAAGGCAGGTGAATAGGCTTAAGATTATTTTATAAAGTTCAATTTTTTCCTTATAAAATAAAAACATAAAGAGCATAACAAAGAGGGGATTGGTAAAGAGCAAGGTGGCGGCAATGCCACTTGGCATAAGCGTTAATGAAGTAAAAAATCCTATGGTAACTGTAACGTAGGATAAAATAACTCCTATAAGGCTAGGCAGTTGCTGTTTTGTTATGCGTAGGCTGTGTTTGTGCCAAATGACTATGCCAAGTGAAAAGAGGGCTGCAAAAAAAAGACGATAGAATGCTCCAGATTCAGGGCTTACGCCTGCGCGGTGTAGGGGAATAAAGAAAAAAGGAATTAAGGCGAAAAGAAAAGCCGATAAAAGCGCTTCTCCAATACCTCGTACGGTCATATTCATAATTAATCTCAAATGTTGCTAAAGCGCAGAGTTTTATAAGTGTTTGCGGTGTATATCTATCTATCTATTGTATCAATTTGCTCATAGCAAAATCATTGAATGAAAGCAAGAGCGATGGCATGTATGCATATAATAACTATTTTGATTTTTAAGATTTTACGTCATCCAACGTATGCAAATTTTTTATCTTTGCAGAATAATTTATAAATTTTGAAATAGGCCTTGGCGCAAAATGGAAGGCGCTTGACCTACAGTAAAAATAGTTTTAGCGTAAGTGTGAACCATAAAGGCTGGTATGACGTTAAACAGACAGTACGCGGTGAAAATGTTTTAATGCGTGTGGAACTGTAATGCGTGTATTATACAGTAATCTCATAACCATGGAGAAAGCTATATGTTTTTAAAAATTGTAACCCTACTGATTCTTCTATGGTCTTTGTGCGTGCAAAACTCCTTTGCCTTAGATTTATATGAAGCTGCAAAAAAAGGGCGAGTGAGTATTGTCAAAGAGTTAATACAAAAGGGTGTTGATGTTAATGCAAAAGACGAGTCAGGCAAGCTAGCCGTTGAGTATGCAGTTGAATATAATCATCCTATAACTGCTCGATTTTTAATGCAGCATATGAATGAGATTGAACCGGAGGATATGTTGGCACTACTTTGGAATAAAAAATATAGCCTATTTAAGTTCTACTATGACAATAATGTGCATAAATATTTTAACAAAGGCAGTAAGCGATCATTTTTAACCACTGCTGCCATGTATGGTGATGAAAATACAGTACTTTTTTTACTTAAAAATAATATTGATGACATTAATGCGAAAGATGATGACGGGGAAACACCACTTATTGCTGCTGCTTATGATTTTAGCGGTGACAGTGAAACCAGTGCAGAACGTGCTAAGGTTATACGAATTTTACTTAAATATAAGGCAGACATTAATGCTAAAAACAATAAAGGCGAAACTGCTTTAATTAAGGCTACAAACTCCATGGGGAGTGAGCTTATTCATGAAACGTTGCTTAAAGGAAAAGCTGACATAAACGCCAGAGATAATAATGGAATGACTGTGCTTATGGACTCTGTTAGTCATAGCTTCCTTGGTGATGACCCAGAAGAAGCAGCCGATACTCTTGTATTACTCCTTAAATATAAGCCAAGCATAAACATTAAAGATAATGACGGAAAAACTGCACTTATGTATGCCGCGCGTGCTGGTTTTGCAGGTGCAGTAAAAATATTGCTCGCTAATGGGGCAGACCTGTACCTCAAAGATAATAATGGTAACACAGCGCTTTCTTATGCATTGTTTGAAAAGCATAAGAATACCGCTGAAATTTTAATGAATGCAGATAAGTAGCTTAAATCTATTTTAATATAAGGTGTTTAATTATGAAAAACAAAATACTTCTTTGCACTTTATGCATCGTTGCTTTTATGCCAAGCCTTGCTTTTTCTTGGCCTTTCCCTATTCATATAGCCGCAGAAGAGGGGAATGTATTATATCTTGCTGAAATTATTAAGAACGATGAATTCTTAGATATTGACATTATGGGACAATCTGATGGGCAAGGTGAAAATCGTTCTCCCTTAATGATTGCGGCGCAGTTTGGTCAAGCTGAGGCCGTCAGACTTTTACTAAAGCATAATGCCAGCGTCACTAAGCCAGACTATAATGAAAGAATGGTTCCGCTGTGTTTTGCGGCCATGAGTGGAAATCCTGAAATAGTAAAGCTTCTTATTGATAAAGGGGCTGCCAATAACAATGATAATTATAGGGAACATTCCCCCCTCATGATTGCGGCACAAAGGGGCCACCTTGAAGCCGCTAGGCTTATTATAAATTACACGGGAGATCCAAATACTCCTCATATAGACGCCCTCAATCAAAAGGGGAATACAGCGCTTATGCTTGCTGTGAGGGGTGGGAATGCCGAAATTGTAAATCTTATTCTTGGCAAAAAGCCCAAGGTAGACTTTGCGGAAAAAACCTTTGCGCGTACAGCACTCATGCTGGCAGCAGAAGGTGGATATGCAGCCATGATGCAATTGCTTCTTCAAAATGGAGCCGATGCCAGCCTTAAAGATATTTATAAAAATACAGTGCTTATCTATGCAATTAATAGCGGAAGCCTTGAAGCCATAAATGTGGCTCTAGATAACAAAGCTGATATTAATGCTCAAAACACTCTTGGCTGGTCAGCCTTAAACCGTGCGACATTGCTTGGCAATACAGAAGCAGTCAAGCTTTTGCTAGCTCATAATGCCGATATAAATCTTAAAGATAAAAATGGGCGCACAGCCTTAATGATTGCGAAAGAGAAAAAACATAAGGAAATTATCGATCTTTTACAACAGCACGTAGTAAAAAAGTAATTCTACTAA
>CAYJHU010000264.1:0-3258 GCA_964369655.1 uncultured Desulfovibrionaceae bacterium
ACATTGATTGGTTTGTACCAAACACCATGCTTTCTTTCCGCATGGGTCTTCAAGGTGTAGCTCTCCCAACTGCTGCTGGTGGCGCTGCTATCATGGATGACGATACCGCTGCAGTTCTTGCTACCTACAAATTCAACGATATGGTTAGCTTGACCCTTGGTTGGTTACGTCCTTTGAATGACAACTATGGCGAAGATTCCTTAGCTTGGGTAAGACATCAGTCTGGTCTTGACGCAGAATATCATTATGTTGATCATGGTGATGTAAACTACCTTGACAACATGGATCTTTTCCTTGTTTCTTTGCCAATTACCGGTGAAAACTGGTCTGTGAACCCATGGTTCTTGTTTGGCTGGTATGGCGACAACGTAATGAAGGCTTATGACTTTGATGTTCTTTGGAACTATGCAGGTAATGCACCAGATCCTGATGAAAGCGCAAAATATGGCGGTTTAATGTGGGGTATGCTTCCTGCATATAACGGTGCACATACTGCTGCTGCTCTTGGTGACCAAGGTCCTGGTTTTGGTGGCTGGAATGAGTCTGAAGATGAATACACCTCCATGTGGTGGCTTGGTATTCCTATGACTTTCCAACATGAAGGCTGGAATTTTGAGCTTGATTTCAACTATGGTAGCGTAGGTTACAGCGGTATGTATGATGCTGAGTTGGCTGATGGCCTTGTTGACGTTTGGGGCTATCGTGAGCAAAGCGTTCGTTCTGAAATGACCCGTTCCGGTTGGTTAATCAAGGGCTTAGTAGAGTACAAGATGGATTGGGGTACTCCCGGTCTCTTTGCTTGGTATGGCTCCGGTGATAACGATGACGTTTCTGACGGCTCTGAAATGATGCCTTGGATTTCTCCATCCGGTAACTTCACTTCCTTCTTGGGCGACGGCGAAGTAGGCTGGCAACCAGGCAATGCTTATGACCAAATGCTTAACTACTCCGGTACTTGGGGTATTGGGCTCCAAATTAAAGATCTTTCTTTCGTAGAAAATCTTTCCCACATCATCCGCGTTGCATACTGGGGCGGTACCAACGATCCTGACATGGTTCGTTTCGTAAATACCCCATACACTGATGGTGGCTTCTACATGGTTGAAGGCGACTACTTAGTTGAAATTAACTTTGACACCACCTATCAAATGTACGAAAACTTTGCCATGCATGTACAACTTGGTTATGTATTCAACGGTATTGATACTGACCATTGGAACAACCATCGTGTAACTAACAGAATTAATGCTGCTGACGGTTACAAAGCTACTTTGACTTTCGAATATAGCTTCTAATACCTAAGCTAGTTTGATTTATATACTGCCCTTGAGCTGAAAAGCTTGAGGGCAGTTTTTTTTATAAACCAAGTATTATTTTTATTAAGTGAAAGGATGGTATAAAATGTAAATAGATTGTGTACAAAAAACTTTACAGTTGTAAATGAATCTGTTTTAATAAATTATATTCATATGGTTTCACGAATCATATTTAAACTGAAGTTTTAGAGATAATGCTTAGTTATGAAGCGGTTTAGTTTGAGAGTTATATTTTTCATTATTTATATAATGTCTTATTAGAGGAAGGAAAAAGATGAAAAAAATTTGTACATTATTGCTTACTGCCGGTATGCTCATGGGCGTTGCCCTTGTTCCAAGCACTGCATCCGCCATTGATTTTAAAGCAAAAGGTCAGTGGATTGTTGGTTTTGGTCTTGTTGACGTAAACTGGATGGACGAAGCACACAAAGGTGGCGAAGACACTTTCCAAGCTCAACAACGCGTACGCTTACAAATCGACGCAGTAGCTTCTGAAGCTCTTTCTGCCACTGTTTACTTTGAAATTGGTGAGCAAAAATGGGGCAGCTCTGCTGCTGGCGCCTCAATTGGTACTGACGGCATTGCTGTTGAAGTAAAGCAAGCCTACATTGATTGGTTTGTACCAAACACCATGCTTTCTTTCCGCATGGGTCTTCAAGGCGTAGTTCTTCCAAATACTGCTGGCGGCTCTGCGATTCTTGATGATGACACCGCTGCTGTTCTTGCTACCTACAAGTTCAATGATATGGTGAGTTTGACTCTTGGTTGGCTACGTCCTATTAATGATAACTTTGATAGTGACTCTCTTGAAGTAATCAGAGGAATGCAAGCTTCTAGTGGTTATCCTACGCCATGGCTTACAAACTACAATGATCATGGCGATGTTAACTATCT
The DNA here is from genome assembly GCA_964369655.1 of uncultured Desulfovibrionaceae bacterium. GTDB lineage: Bacteria > Desulfobacterota > Desulfovibrionia > Desulfovibrionales > Desulfovibrionaceae > CAYJAD01. Next base: position 2,211 of record CAYJHU010000264.1, read on the forward strand.
TGACAACATGGATCTTTTCCTCTTGTCTCTACCTATTACCGGTGAAAACTGGTCTGTTAACCCATGGTTGTTAGTCGGCTGGTATGGCGATAACGTCTTTAAAGCTTATGATCCTGAACTATATTGGAACTATGATACTGCTGCTCCTAGTTTTTCTATTTACCTAAGGTTTGGTGAATATATGAGTGGTTTAATACCTTTATTTGCGGGTTCTCATGTTGTTACCTCATATGATCTAGGCCCCGGTCAGCAATGGAATGAATCCGAAGACGAATACACTGCCATGTGGTGGGCAGGAATCCCCATTACCTTTCAACATGAAGGCTGGAACATTGAGCTTGACTTTAACTACGGGAGCGTAGGCTATAGTGGTACTTATGATGCTCAAAATTTATCCTATTTTAATTATACTGCTGATGAGCTTCGTTCTGAAATGACCCGTTCCGGTTGGTTGATTAAGGGCTTAGTTGAGTACAAGATGGATTGGGGTACTCCCGGCCTCTTCGCTTGGTACGGCTCCGGTGATAACGATGACGTTTCTGACGGCTCTGAAATGATGCCTTTCATTTCTCCATCCGGTAACTTTACTTCCTTCCTTGGTGACGGCGAAGTGGGCTGGCAACCAGGTGCTGCCTATGACCAAATGCTCAATTACTCCGGTACTTGGGGTGTTGGTTTACAAATTAAAGATCTTTCTTTCGTAGAAAATCTTTCCCACATCATCCGTGTAGCATACTGGGGCGGTACCAACGATCCTGACATGGTTCGTTTTGTATATAATCCATACGCATATGGTGGTTTCTATATGGTTGAAGGCGACTACTTAGTAGAACTTAACTTTGACACCACTTATCAGATGTATGAAAACTTTGCCATGCATGTACAGCTTGGTTATGTCTTCAATGGCATTGATTCCACACACTGGAATAATCATCGTGATTCACGTGTTGAGAAAGTTAGAGCTGCTGACGGTTACAAAGCTACTTTGACTTTCGAATATAGCTTCTAATATCTAAGCTAATTTGATTTATATACTGCCCTTGAGCTG
>CAYJHU010000265.1:0-3240 GCA_964369655.1 uncultured Desulfovibrionaceae bacterium
ATGAAGTTGAAACTGACATCAGCGCACATGAATTTAGCATTGGTGTACGCTTCGGCTTCTAACCAATAATTATAATATACTTTTTAAGAGGAAAAGGGGCAAACCCTTTTCCTCTTTTTAATGGCAAAGATACTGGGGGAAACTCTTTTGAAAAAAAGTTTCCCCCAGACCCCCTTCAAAAAACTTTAATGGCGGCAATAAATTATCCCAAAATGTAAACTTTGCCGCATTTAAGATTCTCAAAAATTACCTTTCACACAACATTTCTAAGATCTAAAAGTTCACGTTTTGAACTTTTTGCCAAGACATTACAAAGCAATTTTTCACCCCAAAATGTCTTGTAATATGCTTCAAAATTAACCTAAATAAAATAACTTGTCACTCCGCAAAGAGCGGTATATAGTGCTCTGCCAATTTTGCTTTGGTACCTGCACATAAAAATAAACCCTCCGCACACTGAATTGTGCAGAATCTTAACATTTAAAACACAAAGAATTTTATGCAAAACAACAATTTTCTTCGCAATGTAGCCATTATTGCCCACGTTGACCACGGTAAAACCACCCTTGTGGATGCTCTTTTTCGCCAAAGCGGTGTTTTTCGCGCCGATCAACAAGTGGACGATCGCATCATGGACAGCATGGACCTTGAGCGCGAGCGCGGCATCACCATTGCTGCCAAAAACTGTGCCGTATCTTGGAATGATGTAAAAATTAACATCATTGACACCCCCGGCCACGCCGACTTTGGGGGCGAGGTTGAACGTGCGCTCTCCATGGCCAGCGGCGCCATTTTACTCGTAGATGCTTCCGAAGGCCCCTTGCCACAAACTCGTTTTGTACTGCGCAAAACTCTTGAAGCCGGCCTCCCCGTGGTGGTAGTAGTCAATAAGATTGACCGCAAAGACGCTCGCCCACAAGAAGTGCTCAATGAAGTCTACGACCTTTTCATTGACCTTGATGCCAACGAAGAACAATTGGAATTCCCCGTACTTTATGCCATTGGGCGTGAAGGCGTTGCCATGCGCGGTCTTGAAGATGAGCGCGTCAGTTTAGCACCACTTTTTGAAACTATTTTAGAGCGCATCCCCGGCCCGGCCTATGATGAAAGTGAACCCTTCCAAATGCTTGTGGCTGACCTTGATTATTCTGATTATTTAGGCCGTTTGGCAGTTGGACGTATTATCCACGGAAAAATTAATGCCAAGGACGCCCTACTTTGTATGGGCCCTGATGGCACAAGCAAGCCCCTGCGTGTAAGCAAGTTGCAGGTCTATCAAGGTTTGCGCCTTGGCGAAGTTGAAAATGCCGAACCAGGCGATATTGTTGTACTTGCCGGCATTGAAGATGTTACCATTGGTGATACCATTTGCACCAAGGAAAATCCACGTACCCTCCCACGTATTCGTGTTGATGAACCCACTGTTGCCATGCGTTTTGGCATTAACACCTCTCCTCTTGCAGGCCGAGAAGGAAAGCTTGTGCAAACGCGCGTCATTTGGGATCGCCTCACCAAGGAAGCCTTGCGAAATGTGGCCATTCGTGTGGAAGAAACTGCCGACAGAGACGCTTTCTTAGTTAAAGGACGCGGCGAGTTTCAAATGGCTATTCTTATTGAACAAATGCGCCGCGAAGGTTTTGAACTTTCTGTGGGACGCCCTGAAGTTATCCTTAAAAAATCCGATGATGGCAAAGTGCTTGAGCCCATTGAACAGCTCTACATTGACTGCGACGAAGCCTTCATGGGTGTTGTTACCGAAAAACTTGCTCAGCGCAAAGGCCGTATGCTCAATTGCATGAACGACAAAAGCGGTGGTACAGGACGTGTGCGCATGGAATTTTCCGTTCCGTCACGCGGCCTTATTGGCTATCGCGATGAGTTTTTGACCGACACTCGCGGTACCGGCATCATGAACTCACTGCTGGCCGGCTACGAAGAATGGCGCGGTGAATTTTTGACACGCTATAATGGGTCAGTTGTGTGCGACCGTTCCGGCTCTTCTGTGCCCTATGCTCTTTTCAACCTTGAGCCGCGCGGCATTCTCTTTGTGCCTGCCGGCGTGCCTGTGTATGAGGGCATGATCATTGGTGAGCATAACCGCGAAAATGACATTGACGTTAACCCTTGCAAGGAAAAGAAGCTGACCAACATGCGAGCTTCCGGTAAGGATGAAAACGTCATCTTAACGCCGGTACGCCCCATGACCCTGGAGTTTGCGTTGCACTTTGTACGTGAAGATGAAATGGTAGAAGTAACTCCCGAATCCATTCGACTACGCAAAACCATACTCTCAGCACAAAAACGCCACCAAAGCCTTGGTGCAAAAAAGAAAGCCACCGAGCAAAACAGCTAACATGTTTTAAAATTGCTTGAGGGAGAGGAAAAAATCCCCTCTCCCTCATCTTTTTTAGAAGCATTCCTCACAAAGCCTTAAGTAATAGTCTTGGCATAAAAAACATTCTTTGCAAAATAAAATCTATCATTTCAAATATCTTCATAAAAAAAATTTACACAATTTTTATCAAGTTGCATTTAGGCGTAAAATATATCAATCTAGGGACGAATTGATAACCCATTTGCTACATCGCTAAAAACTCATAGCCACTTCAAGGTTCTACATGAAAACAGCATTTGCCTTTGATCTAGACGGGACAGTCACTAAAGAAGAACTGTTACCGCTCATATCAAAAGAAATTGATTTATTTGAAGAAATCAGCCTACTTACAGAATTAACAATGAATTCGGTTATACCATTTGACGCTTCATTTAAATTACGCTTTGCAATCCTAAAATCAATTAAAGTGTCAACCATACAAAATATCGTTAGAAAAGCTACTTTGAACGAAGGCATTGTTAATTTTATACGCAACAACCATGATGACTGCTATATTGTAACTGGAAATATCGATAAATGGGTTGAGCCGATTACCTCACAATTGCATTGCAAAGTATATTCTTCTTTAGCAACAGAACGCGAGGACTATCTTTCTAAGCTCGTAAAAATAAATGACAAATCTTCTGCCATTGCTGACTTAAGACATAGATATGATAGAATCATTGCCATAGGCGAAGGGGCAAACGATATTCCAATGTTCAAAAGCGCGGATATTACAATTTGCTATGGTGGAGTGCATCAACCAGATAAAAATTTATTGTCTTACGCAAATCATGCCATTTACGATGAAGAAAAAGTGTGTGCCCTATTAAATACTTTTTTATAGCTAATGCTGAGCAAAAAGA
>CAYJHU010000266.1:0-3238 GCA_964369655.1 uncultured Desulfovibrionaceae bacterium
TCGTTTGTTGTTTTTGGGGTGTGGGGGGGGGGGGGGCCCCGCCCCCCCCCCCAAAAAAGTATTTAAGTATGCCGCGAAAGCAAAGCGCAGCTTTCCACATGCGTACTTTGCGGGAAAAAATCGAGTGGCACAAGCTTGTCTAGGGTGTAGGCAGCTTTTAAAAGTGTAAGGTCGCGTGCAAGGGTTGCGGGATTGCAGGAAATATAAATGATATGTTTTGCCGTGGTATTTAAAATTTCTTCTATAACACTGGGGTGAAGGCCGGCGCGAGGAGGATCGAGCAAAATAAGGTCAGGGCGTGGCCAGTTTTTGAGTACTGTTTTGGCATCGGCGGCAAAGTAGTGACAATGCTCCATGCCGAGAGATGTGGCATTTTTTTTAGCCATGGTAATGGCTCTGGGGTTTATCTCTACGCCATAGAGGGCCGAGGCCGCATGGGCAAGGCTGAGGCCGGGAGCGCCCACACCGCAGCATATATCCCAAATACATGGCAAAGCTTCAGCACTGGCAGGCGGCAACATGCTGAGTATAAGGGCAGTAAGCTTTTCCGCTGCCGCACGGTTGATTTGAAAAAAAGCATCATGCCCAAAGGTATAGTTAATATTTCCAAGTTTTTGATATAATACTTTTTGCCCAAGTTCTGTAATAAGCTTTTCGCCTTCGGCAAACATAGAGCGCGAGTATCTTTCTTGGTGAACAAAGCCCGTGAGTTGTGGGATGCTATCCATAAGCTCTTGACCAAGTATTGCTAAATCCTTGCGTAAATTTTTGCTTGTGCGGGCAGTGATGAGGCAAAGGTGTATTGCCCCTTCTTGCGTACATCGCAAAACTGCATGGCGCAAAATTCCGTTATTATTTTCATTCCAAGCGCTTAGTTGTAGCTGTTGGCATTTTTTGCGTAGGACTTCAATGGCCTGCATACAGTGCTCAGGCATAAGCATACAGTGGGGCACATTTACAATATTGTGCGAAGCCTTAGCCCGTAAACCGAGCATAAGTTGGCTTTCATTGTGTAAATCATGTCCAAAGGCAAATTCCATTTTATTGCGATAGCCCCACTGCTGAGGCGAAGGGATAATATCTTGAATATTATTTAATTCTTCTGCCGAAAGCTTGGCGATGCGCGCCATGGCTTCGTGAACTATGGTTTTTTTCCAATATAGCTGTGATGCATAGGGCATGGTTTGTAGGGCGCAGCCTCCGCATTTTTCAGCATGTGCGCAAGGGGCAGGTCTACTTTCCGGTGAATCTTCTAAGATTTCAAGGCAAATGGCCTCAGCGAAGGATTTTTTTTGCTTGATTATCTTGGCACGAACCCTTTGTCCGGGGAGGGCGCCTTGCACGAAAATGACTAGCTTTTGCGTCTCATCGTCAGCGAGCAAACGCCCAATGGCGCGGCCATCATGAGAAAGGGTAGTGAGTTTTACATCACAAATATCCGTATTCATATTTACTACTTATCAGTTTTTGGAAAATTAATTATTTATTGTGCTATTGTTTGTGGGTCATGTGGTAAACTCTTGGTATCATAAACATAAGCGCAACGGTTTTGTTGTCGGGGATATATTTTGTGGCCACAATGACATTTCCCAAATTCCACAAAGTGCCTTGCTTTGGCTCTCCTACTGTGGGCGGGCCAAAGCGCTGTGAAACCATTTTTTGAATACGTTCGGCATCTTTTTCGCTTTTAATAGGATAGTTAATCTGTAGAAATCCTAGTTCTTGCGTGGCAAGATTTTTTTGGGGGCCTGTATCGCCATAGCAGATGGTCATTTCTTTAGCGCCGGGTACGGTTTTATTTAAATCGTACGTATCACAAATAAAATCTGTATTTTCACGTGTAGGGCTGACTTTGGAAACTGAAAGGGCAGAGCGCATGGTAGCACGAGTAATGCCTTTTTCTGCGGCAAAATCTACCCCAAATAAGGTAACTTTGGGAAGTTTGTCTTCACCAAAATGTTCCACAGCCATATCAAAAAGTTCTTTTTGTGCCGCAGTGTTCCCGCCCATGGTTGCGCCATAAAGCAAAAAGGTGGCACGGCCAATATTTTTTGCAACGCCATTGCCCTTATGGTAAAAATGTCCAAGGCGGGCCAGTGCAGGTATATTTTGTCCTGCCGCGGCAAGGCTGTACCATGTGACGGCTTGATCTGTGCTTGCCACCACGCCTTCTCCACTTTCATACAAGACTCCAAGGGCAAATTGAGCATCATGCTGACCAAGGTCGGCAGCTTTACGAAACCAAGTAGCCGCAGTATCAGGGCGCTTTTTCCCTTGAGCATCGCCGCGCCCATGGGCAAGCATCAAACCAAGACGATACATGCCGTCCTTATCACCAAGGTCCGCGGCTTTGCGAAACCAAGTGAGGGCTTCTCTGTGGTTTACAGGGATTTTTGCTCCATCATGGCCGGTGGTTTGGAGTAGACCAAGTGCTACCATGGATGGCGCATGCTCATTGGCGGCAAGTTTTTGTAAGGTATCAAGGGCTTTTTGGTATTGACCTTGTGAAAAATCTTGTGTGCCTTGCCGATACATATCATCCATTTCTGCTTTGCTGAGTTTTTGCGGTGCAGGTGGCGGTGTTGGCGCTTGCGGCGTAAGCACTGAGGGAGCAGGCTTTGGTGTAAAAGCTGGTGAATTTGCTTGCGGCTGTGCTGCTGCGGGGGGAGTTGGCGCAGCTTGTGGCGCTGGTTTTTGTGGTGCTTGCGGCGTGTTTGCTTTTGGGCTGCTTGGTGCAGGTGTAGTCGCAGTGGCAGGTTTGGCAGGTGCGGCACTTGTCGGTGCTGGTGTGGCAAGAGGTCCGGTGCCGGGCTGTACGAAGGATGGAGGTGCCTGGGGGGTGCTACTTGCAGGGGGCGTTACCTGAAAGGTTTGAAAACCCTGAGTATTTGTCGCACCTGTGGGGTTTGCTGGCGCCGTAGGCGGGACATAGGTGTCGCCGTAGACGTCCATGCCTTGTGGTTGCGTTGCACTGTGGGTCGAGGGAGCAAAGCAAAGAGAGTAGGTAAGCGTAAGAATAAAAATGCTGATGCAAAAAGAAATGAACTTCATATGTTTTGGCATAATTACCTCAAAATATTAAATATATAAGTCAAGTTATTAAATATAACGACAGCTGTCATGTGGTGGAGCAAATTTTATTCCTTAATATAAACTATAGCTTGCACTTTGTCACCCCTTGGACGAGACCTCTGCGCAATTCATTGCGCAGGGTCTCGTGGAGCATTGGCGCTAGCCA
>CAYJHU010000267.1:0-3199 GCA_964369655.1 uncultured Desulfovibrionaceae bacterium
CAAAGGGGTTTAACCCCTTTGGCGGTGGGTTTGGGAGGCAGAGCCTCCCAAATAAGAATACCGTGGTTTCACATAATTTGAACGAGTGAAATATTGCCAAGCCAGCATAAATCGGCTAGCGTGCTTGCGTGCTACTGCCATGGATTTTTTGTCAGGCAAAAAGTCTTTAATCTATATGTTGTGTGTTTTGGAGAATTTTTTAATGATAGGTTCTATTGCCCAGCGCTGGGCGTTTTTTTGTATATGTATAATTTTGTTTAATTTTATTCTTGCGCCTGAACTGCATGCGGCAAGGGCTAGAGCTAAAAAAATAGTACGCCCCAATGTCTTTTTGTTTGATGTTTTTTGGAAAAATGCAAGCCTTGAAGAAATGCGTAAACAGCTTAAAAAAGGCGCGAAGATTCACGCTTTTAATGGTGAGCGACAAAGCGTGCTGGCTATTGCCAGCGCTAATAGTACGGATCCGCTTATCATAAAAGCACTGGTAAAAGCTGGAGCCAAGGTAAATACTGTTGCTAAAAGCGGAGCCTTTCAAACTCCTTTACATATGGCAAGCTATAGCAATTCTTCAACGGAAATTATTGAAACATTGGTAAGGCTTGGTGCAAAAATCAATGCGCGTGATACTGCAGGTGCAACTCCTTTTTTATACGCCTGTATGAACACAAAAAATCCTGAAATTTTACGTACTCTTGTAAAGCTTGGAGCAGATGTTAAAGCTAAGGATGAAGAAGGCAATACGGCCTTTATGTTGGCAAGTGCTTATAATGCTAACCCTAAAATTATTGAAACACTGATAGAGCTTGGCGTTGATATACAAAAGGAGGGAGAGCAGGGCTTTGCGCAAGCAGTTTTTGCCGAAAATACGCCTGCCGTGGTGGAAAGCCTCATTGCGGCTGGACTTAATGTAAATGCGCGTGGCTATGGCGGTGAGACGCCGCTTATGTATTTATCTTCCATGCTTAAAGAAGCAAATGATGTTGAGCGAATACAGAATCTTATATTGAGTGGAGCCGATGTTTCTGTTGTGGATAGTAAAGGCAATACTGCATTACATTATGCTGCATCTCGGACGCCACAAGTGGCTATTATCGATACGCTTATTGAAGCCGGCGGCGATGTTGGGGCTAAGAATATGGCGGGTGATTCCTTGCTTATGGTGGCAAGTGCTTCAAATCCTCATCCGGCTATTATCGAAAAATTATTAACCTTTGAGCCAAATTCCAATGCCTTAAACAGTCAAGGAATCAGTCCCTTTTTGCAAGCTGTGGCTAGCAATGCTAATCCCGTTATTATTCAGGCCTTTTTGTATGCCGGTGCGGATATGCGGGTGCGCAATAGTGAGGGTAGAACACCACTAATGCTTGCCAGTGAAAAAAATAAACATGCGTCTATGGTGGAAGCTTTAATTTGGGCAGGAAGTAGCGTGCAGGAAATGGATCTTTTTGGGAATACTCCATTAATGCTTGCCGCTAGGAGCAATGATAATCCTCTTGTGATTGAGGCGCTTATCAAGCATGGTGCGGATATTAACGGGCAAAATGAAGAAGGCAAAACACCTCTTATGCTGGCTGCTGCGCATGCACAAGATATTAAAATTTTAGAAAAATTGATTGAATTTGGTGCGGATATTACTATTAAGGACAAGAGCGGAAATACCGTGCTTGATTATGCCAAGAATAATTGGATGATGCGGCGCTCAGAGGCTGTGAAGCAAATACAGATACAGCTTGATATTGATAATCCCATTAAGTAATGTTGAGGGAAGCTATATTTTTGCTGTTTACAAATAGGTCGTCTTTATGAAGCAACGCAACGCTTTTTTGTTATTTGTCCTGATTATTCTAATTTGGGGTATCAATTGGACAGTGACCAAATATATTGTCCTTTCCATTCCTCCTTTTTGGTCAAATGCCATACGCTCACTCATTGCGGCGCTGGTATTGCTTATGGCGCAATTAGCCATGCGCCAATGTATCATCCCCAAAAAGCGTGATTTGCCCGCCATATTAATTGTCAGTGTTTTTCATATGACCATTTTTGCTTCGCTTATGGCGGTGGGTTTGCAATATGCTTCGGTAGGGCGTTCAGCCATTTTGGGCTATACAACCCCTTTATGGGTTACGCCGGCAGCCGTGTTGCTTTTGCGAGAGCCATTACATAAATTACGCATGCTTGGAGTGCTTTTAGGTATAATTGGTGTCATTGTACTTTTTGCTCCTGCCTTAAAAACTTTGGCTTTAGGGCCTGAGCTTTTTGGGAATATGTTGCTTTTGGTGGCGTCTTTTTCATGGGCTATTACCATTGTTGGGATTAAGTTGGTTAAATGGTATGCCAGTGCTTTTCAACTTGTTTTTTGGCAATGTCTAGTGGCAACGCTCTTGTCTGCAATTATTGCATATTTTATGGAAGGAATTCCGTCTTTTACGCTTACTCCTGCCCTAGCATGGCAGTTGGCATATAGCGGAATTTTGGGCACAGCCTTTGGTTTTTGGGCCATGACCATGGTGAATCAGCATTTGCCGGCTGTGGTCACTTCTCTTGGCTTGCTCGCAACTCCCATAGCAGCCATTGCCTTTTCACTTTGGTTTTTGGGGGAAAGTGTTGACCTTGAGCTTATCATTTCAGGAATGTTCATACTTGTGGGTATAGGGCTTGGAAGTATTCCCATAAAAAATCCTGTAAATACTCAATAGGGGGGAGTATGTGGAAAATTACCATCTCATGTTTTATGTTAAGTGTGCTTACAGCTTGTGCGCCTGCGGTCAATGATTTTTCAAAAAATTATCAAGCGGCAAAGACAGTTCAAAACGAGTCAAGTGTGCAAAAATGTCCCGTGCCAAAGCTTGTGCTTGCGCCGCCAAATGCAGTGCTGACACAAGAGCAAGAAAAAATAATGGAGCAAGGTTATGTTCTTATGGGGCAGTCAGAGTGGACTAGCAAAAAGGATGAAAGCGGCGAAAAGGCCATTGAACAAGGAAAAAAAGTGGGAGCATGTCTTGTGCTCTGGAATAAAAAATTTGTAGGAACCATACATACAAAAAAACGTATAAACAAAGCTTCCCCCTTTCGATCGGGATTTTTTGGCGATGGAAGCCCAGTCCTTTCAGTGCCAGATCCCTTCAATTATGAAGATGTGCCTGTGTCTTATAATTATATCCGACACACTGTCCTGTTTTTTGCTAAGCAAAAATAGTGA
>CAYJHU010000268.1:0-3185 GCA_964369655.1 uncultured Desulfovibrionaceae bacterium
CAGGGAAAGCTTTCCGGTGAAAAACTCTTTTCATTGCAATGTGAAGCTTTGCATAATTATTTTTCTTGAGGGGGAAAGGCCGATCCCTCAAAACGCTTTTATTAAAGAACACCAATTTTCAACTTGTTGAAAATTGGTGCACTAGGGATTCTAAAGGGGATTATCCCCTTTAGCGGAGGGTTTGGGAGGCGGCGCCTCCCAAATAAAAATATCACTACAAGCGTAATCGCGCATAATAACGCTTGCCCCTGCGTTCCACATGCACAAGCACTTGGCGTGCCATACGCTGATTTCTAAAAATATCCAAAAAAGCCTCACGATTGGGCGTAGCTACATTGCCAATACCAAGAATTTTATCGCCGACCTTAAACATATTTGCCGGCCCATTTTTGTTAACACTTTGCACATAAAGGGCGCCATTTCTTTCCACAATGCTAAATCCCCACTGCTTTTCAAGCATTTCTAAGGCTGCAGCTTGCGTAAAGGCTTCGGGAATAAGGGTGAGATTAAGGATTTTTTCCTGTCTCCAAAGTTGGAAAGTGATGGGTTTTTCCGGCGTATGATTACGAAGAACTTGTAAATAATCTTGTCGATCCCTGATTTCAGTATTGCCCATACGCAAGAGAACATCCCCCACTAAAACACCAGCTTTTGCGGCGGGACTGTTTTTTGCGACGTCTGAGACAAGTAAACCTTGCGGCTTTTTGAGATTTAAAGCCATGGCCATGCGCCTGTCTATGTCTTGACCATGAATACCAAGCCAAAGAGGCGAGATTGTGCCTTGATTTACAATACTTTGCATGACGCGTTCCGCTTTACCAATGGGAATGGCAAAACCTATACCTTGGGCTCTTGCATCAATAACAGTATTTATTCCAATAACTTCACCCAATATATTCAACAGCGGCCCACCACTGTTGCCGGGATTAATGGCGGCATCGGTTTGGATTAAATCCGTAAAAATGCCATCATCACTACGCACACTGCGCCCCGTGGCAGATATGACGCCGGTGGTTACGGTATGGGCAAAGCCAAAGGGATTGCCAATGGCAATGACGGTTTCGCCGGGCATAATGTCGGCATCATCACCAAGGCGCACCGAAGGTAAATCTTGTGCACCACGAATTTTTAATACGGCTAAGTCAAAATCTGGCTCTGCCCCTACAATATCTGCCTCAAATTCGCGCCCATCCAAGAGGTGAATATTTACCATCTCACCGCCGGCTATGACGTGGGCATTGGTAAGCACAAGACCATTTTTGCCGTCTACTATGACGCCAGAACCAAGGCTGGTACGCTTTCTATTTTGTCCCGGCATTTGCATCATGGGACCAAAGAAAAATTCTTCAAAGGAGTTCCGAAAGCGCTGGCGTACCTCACGAGTACTGGTAATATTGACCACCGCAGGCCCCACTTCTTTTACAGCCGTAACGACAGGGGTGTGACGTAAATTTTTTTGTGCTAATGCTGTACCTTGAAAGCAAAAAATAAGACATAAAAGTAAGGGAATAAATCGCATAAAAATTCCTATAAAAAAAGTGGCGTACATATTTCTATCTACGCCACTTACTATATTATATTCCAATTTGAGAGGCCTTGCCCCTAAATCCACCGTCAAATGGGATAACCCCTTTTATAAATCGAAAATTCAAATAAAAAGTTTTTGAGGATGGGGGTCTGGGGGAAGGAAAATTTTCAAAAAGTTCCTTCCCCCAGAAAAACTAGAATATCATGATTATTATTCAAAAGGGTTATGTTCAATATGATCAGGAATAATAACCATCTTCATGAGTAATGGCTTTAAGAATGACCAAGTGAAGCTTGGGTTCTTATGATCTTCAAACTCTTCTACCATGTCGCGCACAGCGTCCCAGCAGTTATGGCAAGGGCAAATGACAAGCTCAGCACCGGTAGCCTTAATTTGAGCCAATTTTGGCTTTAAGGCAACGTTACGCTGTTTGCGGTATAAGCCGACACCGTTGAAACCGCCACCACCGCCGCAGCAGTAGTTGTGGTCGCCGCATTCACTCATTTCACGGAACATGCCGGGCATGGTGATATGCTCAATGATTTCACGAGTATATTTTGCAAGACCGTGGTTACGCACATAGTTACAAGAATCTTGTAAGGTGCAAGGCACGTTGATGCGCTTATCAGGGTCAATTTTGAGCTTTCCAGTACGAAGAGCATGGGCAACCCACTCAACATAGTGCATAAATTGCGTTGGTTGTGTGCCATCTTCACGACCGGCCCAGTAAGGACCTTCGATAACGGTGGCGCGGTGTGCGTGACCGCACTCAGTACCAACAACAACTTTTGGCTTTAAGCGATCAACGGCAGAATACACGCGCTTTACGTTTTGGGTACAACCTTCCCAGTCACCAGCAAAGAGGGTCAAGGAAGTATTTTCCCAGCCTTCGCTTGGTACTGTCCAGTTTTCACCGGCAATGTGGAATAAAATAGCAGCTTCTGAAATATCTTCAGGATAGTGTTTTACTTCACGAGCGTTCAGGATGTACATAAAGTCGGCATTTTCCACATCTACTGGGATGGAAACGCCTGGCCATTCGTCCTGAGCTTCATCCATCATCCATTCACATGTTTCAAGCCAATCTTCTTGGGTAACGTCCATTTGGGCGCCATACACACGGTGCATGCCGGAACCAATTTTGAGTTCCCAAGGCACAAAGCCGTGAGAGAATAAAATACCGCGCAAGTAACTGATCATAACGCCGGTATCAATACCGTGCGGGCAATACACAGCGCAGCGATTACAGCAAGTACACTTGCTCCAAGCAATTTCCATACATTGAATCATAAAGGCCGCATCTACTTTCTCAGGATTGGCTAGCATTTTCCCAAGGGTATTGCGAATCTTTAAGGATGGAATTTGTGAAGGGTCGTTGTCGTTAGCTGTATATAAGAAACAGCTTTCGGCACACATACCGCAAGAAGCACAAATTTCAAGCCATGTTCTTGTGCGTGATTTACAAGTATTATTTAATTGGTCTTTAAGTTTTTGTGTATCCACAGTTAAAGACTTCATTTCTTCATAGTATTTAGCACCCCCCTTGTCGCTGAGGACATGCATGATGTCCTCTTTGCTGTTCAAGGGAGCCGGTGTACAAAATGGTTTGTTAGACATAGTTGACTCCTTTTCTTATTACCAAGGGAATACGGGGCCG
>CAYJHU010000269.1:0-3164 GCA_964369655.1 uncultured Desulfovibrionaceae bacterium
AGCGTGAAAAAGCTTTCCCGACATTTTTGCCATACTTTGGGGAGCTTGGCGTTTTCTTAAGCTCAGGAAAAATTCTTTCGTATCCGGCTTCTTTTATTTGCGTAACATATTCAATAAAGCCCATGCGTAAGAGGTCGTGATGTATGGGGATATGTCTGTGGGCATTTTTATTTTTAAGAATCTTGGCTTCGCTACTATCCTTAGGCGTTAGTGTATTTATGTCAATATACCAGATATCTTGTTCTTTTTTTATGTCGTCGCAAGCAAGTTGGCAAATTTCCTCAAGGCGCATCCCCGTGTACAGACCAATAAGCGGTGCCCAGTAGTAAGCTGGTTGTGCAAATGCGTCAGGGTGATACGCTTCAGAGAAAAAGATTTTTTGTATGTCTTCCAGAGTAAAGGCATCTTTAAGGGCAATATCTTGCCTTTCGTCCTTTATTTGTAAAGATTTGGCGTTGTTCTTTTCAAGATAGCCTTCACGCACTCCCCATTCAAACATGCTGGCAATGGCCTCCACAGTGATGTTAATGGTCTTAATACTATAAGTTTTTTCATGAGGGATGGCGACAATTTCCTCAACGCTCTTCCCCTTATACTTGGCCATTTTTTTATAACTTGGAGGGAGTTTTGCAAATGTATCCCTAAAATGGCGAAAATCATTACGTGAAATGCTTTGAATGGGTACATCCCCAAGGACTTCACATAGTGCACACAAACGGTTCCTGTGATCAGGAATACTGTGTTCCTTCCACTGTTTATCGGAAATTTTTGTTGCAATGTATTTTTCAATGAATTCAGAGAGCAACAATGATTGGCAAGGTAAGGGGGCATGAGTGCTAGTGTCCGCCATGTGTTGTGTATGGTTATGTTCCGTTAACGCAGGTGCAGGCGCACCTGTGCTAACATTATAGATATTTGTCGTCTTAGGCATAAATTGCTGCTCATAGGCAAAATCATTTTTTTCACGGGCAAGCATAATGTTGTTAAAGTTAATCTGTACTTTTTTGAACTCATTAAGTATTTTTGGAATGCTCGTGGGTGTTATTTCATCAGGAGAGAAAATATTGTTTATTAAAAGCCGAATAATAACTTCGGGATAATCCTGTTCTAAAAGGCGTTCTTTGGAACCAAGTGATAGAGCCATAAGTTCCTTGCCAAACTCAAGCCAGTTTTCTGAATCGTCAAGAAAAAAATTCGCCTTTGCGCCAAAAATGACTGTACCCTCTGGGCGATACAGTTCTTCATCGGCAGCATTGAGTAAGCCTTGCAAAACAAGCTGCATCTTATCCTTAATGGTCACTATGGATGGTTCGCGCTTTACAGGGAATTTATCCAAAACGCTCTCAAGCTTTTGAATAAGTTGCGCTTTTAACGCTTGATATGTGCAGGTAGATTCATCCAAGAGTATCTTCTCCAAAATCACCAGAAGTTCGCGTGCCTTGCCTTTGGCAACTTTTAAAAATCCTGTTTTAAGGCTTATGCGTATTTCCGACTTAGCAAACCTCTCTTTGTGCTGAGGGCTGAAGGCATAGCGAAAATAAAATATGGTGTTTTTCAGATATAGGTACGTTCCATATTTTTGTCTAGGGGAGGAAAGTCTTTTGTGCAAAGTTGTGTGAGGTTGGCTGTAATTTTCCATTTGGGTTCCTTGCCATGTGGCACTTTGACCCCTCACTTTGACCCTTTTTTGTGAAAAGAGGTATCCGAGGGATTTTTTGACCCAAAACAAGAAAATTGTCGTTATAAAAAAGAAAAGGGTTACAGCTGTTTAGCTATAACCCATTGTCTTCTTCTGGTGCCGAGGGCGGGACTCGAACCCGCACAGCTATTGCCACTACCCCCTCAAGATAGCGTGTCTACCAGTTCCACCACCTCGGCGCGAAAGAATGTATATAAAATAGCCGTGCTTTTGGCAAGCATTTTTTTGAAAAAAAAGTTAAAAATAAAAATAAGTCAAATTTTTCAAATTATTATCGATGATATTTGTATTAAGTGCGCCTAGCAGTCTGTTGAAATCCAAGTTTTACTATAGCACTTTCATTGTGTGTAATCAGGTCTTACCATATTTTATTGGATAGCTTTGCAAGCCCCTTGATGAGAACTTGTGTACCGTCCTTAGCGTGTCCGTGTTCTTCGAGGATATTGTATGCTTGTTCAGCAAGATTAAGTCCCGGTAGGGTAAGGCCCATACTGCGGCATTGATCGATGCATAGGCGTAAATCTTTACAAAAGTGTTCCACAAAAAAGCCCGGTGCAAAGTCTTGCTCTACAATGCGCTTACCAAGCACATTCATGGCTGTGCTTCCGGCAGCGCCTGGTACAACGGTTTGGCGCCATTGTTCCACATCTAGGCCGCATTCTTTGGCAAAGAGTAAGGATTCACATACGCTAAACATGACACCGGCCACGGCTATTTGATTGGCAAGCTTAGCTTTTTGCCCCATGCCGGCTTCTCCGCAATGCACAATGGTTTTTCCCATTTTTTCAAGGCAGGGCAAAAGAGCAGTATAAGCATCGTTTTCACCGCCCACGAAAATGGAAAGGGTGGCATTTTTTGCGCCCACATCGCCACCGGTGACGGGAGCATCGACTGCGTGGCAACCTTGTGCTTTGGCTTTGGCGGCAATGGTTGCGGCGAGATTTGGGCAAGATGTAGTCATATCACAAATAATGCCGCCTGCACTGAGCCCCTTGAGGGCGCCTTCTTCACCAAGGATGACTTCTTCTACATCTTGAGGAAAGCCAACGATAGTAAAGACGATGTCAGAATTTTCCGCAACCTGACGCGGACTGTCTGCCCAATGTGCACCAAGATCAAGTAATTTTTGCGCTTTTTCTTTGGTGCGGCTATAGATGGTAAGTTCATAGCCTGCGCTTTGCAAATGTGAAGCCATGGAAATCCCCATAATGCCTGTGCCAATCCAGCCTATTTTTTTCATGAGAGATCCTTTATTTTTAGGTTAAAGGTGAGTATTGATTACTGAACAAACTGAGACCTCTGCACAATTATTTTCAAATATAACATTGCCAGTAAAACTTTAGAAATCGCTTAAAGTCTAAAATCAAACGTGCAGAGGTAAAGGCACGAAAATCAATCGTTTATCGGCGTAAGTAAATTGCGCCTACTTTTGATTTTCGGTCGCACAAACTAGTGTTTATGCTCC
>CAYJHU010000270.1:0-3134 GCA_964369655.1 uncultured Desulfovibrionaceae bacterium
TTGGCTAGCGCCAATACTCCACGAGACCCTGCGCAATGAATTGCGCAGAGGTCTCCAACAAGCCATTTTACTACCCTACCTCAAAAACAAAAAAGCCACTCTCAAAATTTGTCACTAAAGATTCAATTTTCTTGTCATATTAAATCCCTTGCTATTGCCCGCAAACTCAACTAAAATAAACGAAGGTAGTTTAATTTCCTAAAAACTCTCTAACAAGTTCGGAGGTTTATATGAAGAAAAATTTCTGGCAGCAAGGTATTCAAAAAACCATGACTACCCTTGCAATCCCATTTTGTACTGCACTTTGTGCCTCGGCCTTGCCCATTATGGCGGACGATGCCTTGGCAGCCGATGCAAAGGCAAGCAAGAAAAAGCCTAATATTTTAGTTATTTTCGGTGATGACATCGGAATTACCAATATTTCTGCTTACTCTCAAGGCCTCATGGGCTACAAAACTCCCAACATCGACAAACTTGCCAAAGAAGGCACCCTCTTCACCGATTATTACGCAGAACAAAGCTCCACAGCCGGACGCTCTGCCTTTATTACCGGTCAAACTCCTTTCCGTACCGGCTTAAGCAAGGTAGGCATGCCGGGCGCACCACTTGGCCTGCAAGCACAAGATGTTACCATTGCAGAAGTATTAAAAGGCCAAGGGTATAAGACCATTCAGCTTGGGAAAAATCACTTGGGCGATCGTGATGAATTTTTACCCACCAATCATGGTTTTGACGAATTTTACGGAAACCTTTACCACTTAAATGCCGAAGAAGACCCAGAACATCCTGACTATCCCAAAGATCCAAGATTCAAAAAAATGTATGGCCCGCGCGGAGTCATTCATTCCTTCGCCGGCGGAAAAATTATTGATACCGGCCCTTTAAATAGAAAGCGTATGGAAACCATTGACGATGACATCGCTCAAAGAGCCGTGGACTATATTGGTAAGCAAAAAGGTTCAAAAGAGCCTTTCTTCATGTGGCTCAACTTTACGCATATGCACTTTAGAACTCATACCAAGCCTGAAAGCGTCGGCCAAAGCGGTCGTTTTATGAGCAATTACACCGACACCATGATTGACCATGATAAGAATGTCGGCCAAGTTTTAGATAAGCTTAAGGAAATGGGACTTGATAAGGACACCATCGTCATTTACACCACGGATAATGGCCCGCACATGAATTCATGGCCAGATGCCGGCATGACCCCCTTCCGCAGTGAAAAAAATACTAACTGGGAAGGCGCCTTCCGTGCACCTGCCATCATTCGCTGGCCTGGGCACATCCCTGCCGGCAGCGTTGACAACAGCATCGTTTCCTCCCTTGATTGGTTCCCAACACTCATTGCAGCAGCGGGTGACACCAAAATTAAGGAACAATTGCTCGATGGTTACAAAATTGGAAATAAGACCTATAAAGTGCATTTGGATGGCTACAACCTCTTGCCTTATCTTACCCAAAAAGAAAAAGTAAACCCACGTAGGCACTTTTTCTACTTCAATGATGACGGCGACTTAGTAGCATTGCGTGTGGATAACTTTAAGCATGTTTTCATGGAGCAGCGCATGCAAGGCACCCTCGCCATTTGGGCTGAGCCCTTTGTGGTCTTACGTTTGCCAAAGCTCTTTAATTTACGCACCGATCCGTATGAGCGTGCTGACGTTACTTCAAACACCTACTATGATTGGGCCATTGACCATGAGTTCACCATGTTCCTCGCCAATGAAGTGGCCGAACGACATTTAAAAACCTATGTGAAATACCCACCACGCCAAAAGGCGGCCTCCTTTACCATTGACCAAGCCATTGATAAGCTTACCCAGCGCATAGCAAAATAACTCTTAACTCAAAGCCCCGTGCTCTCAAGGTGCGGGGCTTTGTCTTTGGCAAGCCATGACACAAAATACTATTTTTATTGATAAGCCGGACAATAGACATCGCTACCATGTGATGATTAAACCGCTTGGGGCGCTGTGCAATTTAGATTGTACCTATTGCTATTATCTACATAAAACCGAGCTCTTAGGGCATAAAAAAACGCAGATTACTCCCCAAAGCTCTTCTGCCGTCATGGACGATGCCACCCTCGAAAAATTTATTGAACAATACATCAGTAGCAATGAGCATGACCAAGTGGTTTTTTCCTGGCAAGGGGGCGAGCCAACCTTACTTGGCATACCCTTTTTTGAAAAGGCCATGCAATTACAGCAAAGGCATAATCCGCAAGGTAAAATCATTGCCAACACCTTACAAACCAATGGCACACTGCTCACACAGCGCTGGGCAGAGTTCCTAAAGAAACACAATTTTTTAATTGGCTTATCAATCGATGGGCCGGAAGAAGAGCATAATCGCTATCGCTTTGACAAAAGTGGCAAAGGTTCCTTTGAACGAGTTATGCAAGGACTTAACTTCCTAAAAGAATATGAAGTTCCCTTTACCACCCTAACCACTGTCAACAAACATAATTCCCTAAAGCCATTAGAGGTTTATAACTTTCTGACCCAAGAGATAGGCTCAACCTATGTGCAGTTTAATCCTTGCGTTGAGCCTAGGGTTTTTACCACCACAGCCCCCCATCACTGGAAAAAAAGCACCCTGCCCTACAAAGACACGGTGCACGATTTCGTCACCGAGTGGTCGGTTGTGCCTGAGGATTGGGGAAATTTCCTTTGCACCATCTTTGATGAATGGGTAAAGCGGGATCTTGGGCGCGTGCTTGTCAATTGGTTTGAAACAGCCGTAGCACAAACCATGCAACTTCCGGCGCAGCTTTGCACCACAGGTCAACTTTGCGGCAAGGGAGTGGCACTTGAGCACGATGGCACAGTATATAGCTGTGACCATTATGTAAACTCCGAATACTACCTTGGCAATATTCACAAAAAAAAGCTCGACACCCTTGTATTTTCCGCGCGTCAACAAAGTTTTGCCTTCAAAAAACATCAAGACCTTGCAAGCGAATGCCTAAACTGTCCGCATGGCACACTCTGCTGGGGGCAATGTCCACGCCACAGATTCGTGAAAACCGGCAATCAAGGCCAAAGCATCAATTACCTTTGCGCCGGATTTAAACAATTCTATGCCCACGCAAAGCCAAGCTTACGCTCCATCGCCAATGCCTGCTCATAATT
>CAYJHU010000271.1:0-3114 GCA_964369655.1 uncultured Desulfovibrionaceae bacterium
TGTTATTGGTATCTGTAGCCGTGATGGTGAAGGAAGGTGTAGAAGCGTCTTTTATTTCATCTTCGCCTCCTTCTTTGCCATCAGGCGCAGAGTGAGCGATATCATCTTTTAAGGTTATATCGTAATTCACGGTATAATTACCACTGCCGTCTGTGGCTGCAGTTATAGTAATGCCGGAAATGGTGTATTGTCCTAGGTCAATGGAGCCGCTATGGCCGTTTAAGTCAACCTTTTGGTTTGCAATGGTGATGAAGGCCAAGTCGCCGTCGGCATCAATGGTGAAGGATTGATTATAGCTTGCACCTTTTTCTTGAGCCTTTGTGCCATCAGTTAAATGCGCTTCATCAAGAATGATATCGCTTGTGTCTGTTATGGTGGGCGCAGTAATATCAGATTGCACAACTTTCACTATTTCCGTGTGGGTGTTGGTATCATCATCGGCATCGGTAGCTTTAAAGGTAAGCGTTGCGCTGCCCACATAATCGCTTTTCGGTGTAAAGGTATAGGCGCCATCCTTACCAAAGGCTACGGTGCCCTCAGTTAAAGTAATGGTAGTACCTTCTTTTGGCACACCATTTTCCAAGGTTACCTCTTCGCCATTAAGGGTCAGGCCTGTAATGGCGTCAGCACTTTTAAAGGAAACTGATCCTGTTGCTACTTCAGCATTGGTAATATCGTCAGTGAGATTTCCTGTGGCTGTAACTTCAGCATCGCTAATGGTTACTTGAACAGTAACAAAGGAGCCATTGCCATCGGCATCAATCACAGGAAGCTGCACAGTGATATTGGCACTGTCAGCATCCGTAGGGTGTAAGTAATTGTCACTTTGCGTAAAGATAAGCTCACCCTTAGTATTAAAGCTAAAGCTACCGTATTCGGTTTCCATGTCTCCTACAGTTTGCTTCAAGGCAAAGGAGTCACCAAAGTTATAACTGGCACCACTTGGTAAGGTCACACCTGTAATAACAAGGCTATTTACCATGTCATCATCAGAAGAGCTTACGTTGTCCGCCGTCAAATCTTTATCATCGCCTTCTGTGCCAAAGTTAAAATCCATACTTACAGTAACTTTAGCAGAGGTTACATCGCCATCACCATCTTTTGCTGTATAAGCAAATTCAAGAGCAGGCAAAGTAATTTCGTTGCCGTTAAAGTCCGGGTTTCGCGTTACGGTAAGTGTACCGTTTGTACATTCATAGCTAGCAACAATTTCGCCATTAAAGAGGATATTGTTACCATCTAATGTATAGGCACTATTATCTACAAGGCCATTGAGAGTAATCGCGTCAGAAGCTGCTGCGCCATCAACACCAAAGGTTACTGTGTCAGTAAGGTTGACGGATTGACTTGGCTGTCCACCGGTTAACACCATTGTTGCATTTTCAATAATGGGTTGATCATCAACAATTTGTACTTTAATGGTAGCATCGGCAGAAGAGTCTTTCTCATGTACAGTGATGTTGAAAGAATCAAAAATACTTGCATCTTCAATGATGCCGTCATTATCTGTATCAACGTCTTTTTCGTTTTCTACTCTGTCAGTTAAAGTATATTCAAAGTTTACGTTTAACTTACCGCTATTACTATCAGTGGGGCTTATGCTTGTAATCTTTACATCGCCATAAGTGCCTGCATCAAGGGCATTTTCATTAAGTTCCCATTTACCATCTTTGAATTCAGCAATAATTGTATAGCCAAGGGTTATTTTTTGTACACCATCTACGGATTCAATGGTGAAAACACCTTTTTGCGTTAAATTTTCCGTATTATCTTCATTGGTTCCGTTTGGAAGATTAGACTCGCTCACAATGATGGTCTCTTCAGTGGTGAGGGGTTTACCCTCAGTCACTTTAAGACTATTGTTAATATCAACAGTTACGGTTGCTTGTGCAAAATCGCCGTCCTTATCGGTATATTGAACTTCAAAGCTTCCCTTATCAGCAATACCGTCTGTGGCGGTTATTGTGTACTGGCCTGTGGTTGGGTTAATGCTCACTGTGCCCCAATCAAAAGTAAGTGAATCTACAGGTTTATTGTCGGAATCAAGCAATGTATAAGAACCAAGTTCGTCACCGTCTGAGTTCGTACCGTCAGCGCCGCGGTCAAAAAAGTCTGAAGCTTGACCTGTGGTGGTAAATTCCACGGTATTTGTAGTGGCATTATCAAGGTTAATAGAGCTATCTTTGCCTACAGGGGCGTCATCTTCAATAACAATATCAATGCTTGTTTCTGCGCCGTTTACGCTCACGTCAAAGCTAAGGTTATCACTGTCAGTATTTGGGTCGTGCTCATAGCCTTCATCTAAGCTTATGGAATACTCAAGTTTGCCTGTGGCTGGGTTGTAGTTACCTACAGTAATAGTAACACCATTTTGGCTAACAGTATTGCCGCTGGTAAGGATGCCATTGGCATCAAATTCAAATTTCTGCCCGCCAATAACTACTTCTGTGACTGCATCAAGAGAGTCAATATCAAGCTGACCGTAGGCAGAATCAGAATTTGCACCAAGGGTGTCCTTATCTTGTAAAACATGGTCTACACCGGCAAGGGCTTGGTCTTCATCTGGTGTGGAGTTATCATCCTTATCATCAGGGGTTGTGCTTGGATCTGTGGGTTCAACCACAACGGTGGTTTTGCCTGTTAAATCAAGGTTTGCATCATTTTTTACAACGTCTTTATCGCCATCGGTGACGGTGTAGCTAAATTCCACATTGGGCACAACGCCACTAGGAACAAAGGCATCATTGTAAGTGAAAGTAATTTCACCGTTTTCTGCTTTCAATGTACCAATAACTTGGCCATCATATTTAACTTGATTACCTTCAACAGTGAAGTCCGAGCCTTCTTTTGTTTCAAAACTTACAGTAGCACCATCGGCCCCTTCTTTGTAGGTGGCAATGACTTCTGTTTCGCCTGCGATATTAAGCACACCGTCAGTAACTATGCTTACTTCTGGCACGTCATCCACAATGGTAATACCAATGTGGGCAGTACTTTCTGTGCCGTCAACGTCCTTAAAGCCAAGCTCAAAGCCGGTGGTACTTGTATTTTCGCCTAGTCCTTCTTCATTAGCAGGCGTTGTAAAAGTATAAGTATATTCCACTGTATAGCCAT
>CAYJHU010000272.1:0-3107 GCA_964369655.1 uncultured Desulfovibrionaceae bacterium
TTTCTAAAATTTTACTTGCAAAGTTATATTTGAAAATAATTGTGCAGAGGTCTCGTATTAGGGTTTCCAAAGGGGATTATCCCCCCTGCTCTTTAAAGTCGGAGGGTTTGGGAGGCAGCGCCTCCCAAATAAACGCCACTATTATTAACCCATATCTTCAAAAGTTGCCCATAGAATAAGTCTTTTCATTTTGCGTCACTCGTGCTATATTTCTCTTGTTTTACTTAAATGAAAATTTCTTCTCGAAACAGGAGCAATTATGAATAAAAATGTAGCCATAATAATTGTTGGCGTCATGGTACTTGGAATGGGGCTTATCACTTACAACGAGTATACCAATCCAGACATAAGACCTTACACTTCTAGCGAAGCTAAAGAAGAGAAAAAAACTGAAGAAGTTCAGACTAAATCAGAGGCTGAACCAGCAACACCTGCCCCGCCAGCTGTACAAGAGGAGCCGGCACAAAATCCGGAAGAAAAACAAACTCCTCCTATGCCAGAAAAAACTGAGGAAGTTGCTACCCCTGAAAAGACAGAGCAGGTGACTGCGCCAGAAGCAAACCCGCCAATGCCTGAAGTACAAGCGGAAGAGCGCGCCCCTGCATATGAAAGTGCGCCTGTAGCCCCTGCCGCCAAAAGCGAAGCAAGCGCTGCAGCAAGTGCTAAGGAAGAGCAAACTCCCCCTAAAAAATCAAGTGCGCAAGAATTAGTCATCAAAAAAATCACCGTTGCTACCATTGGCGATGGGGTTACTGTGCGCATTGATAGCAATAAGCGTCCCCAATATACCTCTTTGCGTCTATCTTCTCCCGATAGAATTGTTTTAGACCTGAAAGGTAATTGGAAATTACGCGCTCCCGGTGTTCCCAAAAACAAATTTGTTTCCAATGTTCGTGTCGGGCAACATAAAAGCGGAACACGAATCGTTATTGACCTGCATACTGTTCCAGGCTCTGTTCGCTATTTAAAGCATGGCGACCACGGGCTTGATGTTCGTATGAGATAATATTTATAATTAAAATAATTTAGCCCTTGGAGAGCAGCATGCGTTTTTTTTCAACCGTTCTTATGATTACCCTTTTAACTATGGGATTTAGCATAAATACTTCTTTTGCCAAAGAAGAAAACATGTATGAATCCTTAAAACGCTTTAGCCAAATTCTTGAGCTTGTTGAGCAAAACTATGTAACCAAAACAAGTAGCAAGAAAATTTTAGACGGTGCCATCAAAGGAATGCTGGAAAACCTTGACCCGCACTCCACCTTTATGACCCCTGAAGAATACAAAGAAATGCAAGAAACCACCTCGGGCGAATTTTCCGGCGTGGGCATTGAAGTGACACAAGATAATGGTCAAATTAAGGTTGTTTCACCCATTGAAGACACTCCTGCGTATCGCGCTGGCATTCAACCCGGTGATATCATCTTAGAAGTTGATGGAAACAGCACCCATGAACTTTCACTACAAGAAGTTGTCTCAAAAATTCGTGGGCCAAAAGGCACCAAGGTAGAACTTACCATTATTCATACCAATTCTAACAGTCCCGAAACGGTAAGCATTACCCGCGAGTCCATCCCCTTAATAAGTGTAAAATCCAGTGAACTTGAAAAAGGCTATCTCTGGTTGCGCATTACTCGCTTTTCTGAGCGCACCACCGACGACTTGCACGCCGCCATTGCTAAGGCAAAAAAAGGTGAGCTGAAAGGCATTGTACTTGATATGCGCAACAATCCCGGCGGCTTAGTCGACCAATCTGTTTCAGTATCAGACACCTTCTTAAGCAAGGGTGACATTGTTTCCATCCGCGGTCGCAATGCCATGAGCGTACGTACCTATTCTGCCAAAAAGCAAAGTACTGACGTTACCGTGCCTTTAGTTGTGCTGGTTAACGCCGGCTCTGCTTCTGCTTCTGAAATTGTTGCAGGCGCTTTACGTGACCATAAACGTGCAGTTATTATTGGTGAAAAAACCTTTGGCAAGGGCTCTGTTCAAAACATCATGCCACTGGCTGATGGTTCCGGCCTTAAGCTCACCATTGCCTTGTATTACACCCCCAATGGTAGCACCATTCAAGCTGAGGGAATTACCCCTGACATGGAAATCCCTTTTGAAATCCCCAAAGAAGACGACGTTAAGAAAAATCGTCTTACCATTCGTGAGAAAGATTTGAGCCGTCACATTGAGGGCGAAGAAGAAAAGAAACAAAAGAAAAATGACGCAGCAGCTCCTGCTCTCACCACTAAAAAAGGTGACGATGAAGCCAAAACGAAAGCCGCTAAGGAAAAAGAAGACGTAAAAGATCGCCTTGCACGCGACAATCAATTACGTATGGCTTTGCAAGTGGTAAAGAGCTTACCAACCATTAAGCAAATCAATTCCGGTAACTAATACCTATTCTTTCTGGTGGAGTGGTTTTTTAAATAATCCACTCCACCAACTTTTTTTAAAATCTTCCTTGCACACTTTTCAAATGAAAACCTCTTTATTCTAGCTTTATTTTTTAGTATAATTGCCCGTTGCTAAACAAAAGTGATAAAACCTTAGTCTAGAGGCATCCTATGATATTTAAAAGAATTACCGACAGTTCAACCATAGATTTCAAAGAAACCTACGACATTTACAAAACAAGCTTCCCAATCTTTGAACAAAGAACGCTTCAAGATCAGCTTGAAGCTCTCTCCGACCAAGAATACTTTTGTCATGCCATCCAAGATGAGCAAAACAAAAATATCGGTTTGCTTTTTACTTGGAGGACTGACAGCTTTATTTATATTGAACACCTTGCCATCTTAGAAAGCGAGCGTGGAAAGAATATTGGCACAAGCACTCTTAAAATGCTCAAAGAAAGCACATCCTTGCCCATTATTTTAGAAATAGACCCACCTGTTGATGCTATCTCCATCCGCCGCAAGGGCTTTTACGAAAGTCTTGGTTTTGTCATGAGCGATTTTAAGCACATACACCCAGCTTTTACCAAAGAGTCAGGCGCCTATGACCTAAAAATCATGTCCATACCTGCTATAGATACTCAGCTTTATAATGATTATTTTAATTATCTTGAAAATAAAATTATGTACTATTCTTATTCAAGGAAGGGGTAATTTTTT
>CAYJHU010000273.1:0-3057 GCA_964369655.1 uncultured Desulfovibrionaceae bacterium
GTAGTGCTTCCGTGTCATTTTCACCATAATTTATATTTTATTCCACAAGCCATCTAGGGTAACACGCTGTGAATCGCAACTACAAGACTACAATATATCTTGCAACCACCTGCAAAAATGCATCTGAGACAATCGAAAGAACTTTTGAGAGCATTGCAGACCAAGAAAATAAACTTGTGAACGGAGCTTATTCCTTTCATTTACGTTACCATGTGCAAGATTCTTGCTCCACAGATGGTACCTTAGATTTAATTAAAAAATGGCAAGAAAAGTTTCAAGTACTGCCTTGGTGTACTTTTTCCTATACCAGTGAACAAGACAAGACCATGTACGAAGGAATAAATAAAGCATTTGACTGTATGGGGGCTATGGATGAAGATTCGTATATGAGTTGGATAAACGCCGATGATATTTTTTTTCCTCAGTGTTTAAGCACAGTTTCAGACATAAAGCATCAGCTTCCTCAATTGTCATGGATTGGGGGTAGAAAGTCCAACATTGATATGCAAGATAATATTTTATCTGACTGGCTCCCACATTACCCACAAAATTTTATTAAATTAGGACTTTGTAATGGTAATTTATGGTATTATGTTCAGCAAGAAGGTACATTTTGGAAAAGGAAGCTTTGGGATATAGTTGGTGGGCTAGACACACACTATAAGTATATTGGGGATTGGGAGCTTTGGCAGCGTATGGCAAATAAAGCTGAGTACACTATCATCAATAAAAAAATGGGCGCTTTCCGGCACAGGGACGGGCAACTATCAACTTTAGGGTATCATGAAGAATTAAATATGCATACCAATTTTTCAATTTTGCGAAATAGATTGAAGGAGTTACTTTACACCACAAAACTGTTGTCAAAAAGTTCAAAAACATACTTCGTGAAATATACAAATGGACAATATAAACTAAAGGAAAATCAAAAATTGACAAGCTTTAATGCCTTACGCTTGTTACTTATAAGTTATGATGCAAAAAAACTTTTAAGTGTTTATAACTTTTTAGGAAGAATGAAAGGTCATCTAAAATCGTTTTCTTCTTCTAAGGCATCTGTATAGTTTTTTAGGTGACTCCCTATGCAAAATCATTTTTTCACCATCATCACCGCCACTTACAATGCAGCTGACGTTCTGCCTCGCTTACTTGCTTCGCTTGAGTCACAAACTTGTCAGGATTTTGTGTGGGTATGCCAAGATGGAGCGAGCACAGACGACACCCTTGCCATTGCAAAAGAGTGGGAGGGAAAAATAGCTACAAGCATAGCTAGCGAAAAAGATACCGGAATCTATGATGCGTGGAATAAGGCCATTGCAAGGCAGGGAGATGAGCTTGGTGAATGGGTGTTGTTTCTTGGGGCGGATGACTTGCTGGCGGAAGATAATGTGCTGGAGAAAGTGAAGTATTGTTGCTCGCAACTTCCCAATGATGTTCTTTTTGTCCTTGGAAACATACGCTTTTTTTCTGAAAACGAAGAACCGGTACGAGATATTGATGTAAATGTAGAAAGTAGTTTTGCCTCTATCCATTACAAAATGATTCCCCATTCAGCACTATTCAGCAGAAGAGAAACTTTGCAAAAATATTCATTTAATACAGCATACCGCATTGTAAGTGATCATGATTGGTTGCGAAAAATTTGGAAAAATCAAGAACAACTATATAAAATACCTATTTTAATAACTTTAATGAGTATTGGAGGCATTTCTAGCGACGCTAGTTTTGAAAAGCTTAGAATTTCAGAGCGTTTTGATGTTTTAAGCATGCACGCAGCACGCAACACAAAAGAAAAATTACTTTTTCCTTACTATGCATACATACTATATAAACCTTTAATCATTAAAAAACTAAAACCATTCAAAGATAAATTTTTCATCACACGAAAATTATGGGACATATATAAAACTATTTTTAAGCCCCAATGCAAATGAGATAAATATGTTAAAAAAAATCCTTAAAACTATTATAAATAAGCTATATTGCGCTTCTAAATTAAAAAAAGATTTAGATATTTTAAAACTAAAAAATTTAGAACTCGAAGCTAAAATAGGATTTTCGCATCCCCAAAACTTACCAATAATTCAAGAGTTCAGAGAAAAACGTCTTATTGTAAGCCTTACAACCTATCCTGAAAGAATGCATAAGCTTGATACAGTAATATATTCCATTCTTTCGCAGTCATTGCTCCCTGACAAAATACTTGTCTGGTTAAGCCATGAAGAATATCCCCAAGGTATGGATAGCGTACCACATAGTATAAAAAAATTAGCTGCGTATGGTGTTGATATTTTATTTTGCGAAAATATAAAATCATATAAGAAGCTTATACCTGCTCTTGATTTATATGCGCACGACATTATTGTTACTGCTGACGATGATATATTTTACCCGCACAATTGGTTAAATAAACTTTATGTGAGTTACTTAGAATTCCCCAAATATATTCACGCACACCGAGTTAATAAAATTACTTTCAATAAATGTAGCCAGATGAACTCTTACAGCGACTTCATACCATCTCTGCAGCATAATAAAAGTGAGCCATCCTTTCTAAATTTTCCAACAGGCGCAGGCGGAACACTTTATCCGCCCAACAGTTTGCATAATGATGTTGCAAGAAAAGATATTTTTACAAAACTCACTCCCATGGCTGACGATATTTGGTTTTGGGCCATGGCAGTATTACAGGGGACTAAAATTAACGTTGTGAAAAACAACATCTCCGAAATTACAGATTTAAATGAACTTGAGGATGCACCGAGGCTTTGGAACACTAATATGTATAAAAACGATGAACAAATGCAAAGCGTTCTTGTTCATTATCCGATAATACAAAAAAGAGTATTGGAAGATGCTTAATAAAAAGGCTTATGCCCCCATCGCTCTTTTTTGCTTTAACAGACCAAAACATCTACAGCAAGCTTTAGATGCTCTTGCAGCCAATGATGGTGCAAAGAGCAGTGATCTCACATTTTTTTGTGATGGCCCACGCGCAGAAAAAGAAAAAGAACTCACTGATGCCGTGCGTAAAATCGCCCACTCAGCGCAAGGTTT
>CAYJHU010000274.1:0-3054 GCA_964369655.1 uncultured Desulfovibrionaceae bacterium
CATGTCATTCCTCCCTGTATGCACTCCACTTCTTGACGGCAATGAGCTAAAATACATAACCGAGGCTGTATCCACAGGTTGGATATCGTCTTCTGGTAAATATGTAACTGAGTTTGAAAAGGCCTTTGCTGAATATTGCGGTGTAAAGCATGGCATTGCTGTGTGTAATGGAACGGTTGCATTGCATTTAGCTCTTGTAGCTCTTGGTGTTGGCGCCAGCGATGAGGTCATTATTCCTGATTTTACCATGATGGCTTCAGCTCTTGCCGTTTGTTATACTGGCGCCATGCCTGTTTTTGTTGAGGCTGACTCTAAAGCTTGGAACATTTGCCCAAAGTCTGTTGAAAAGAAAATTACTCCCCGAACTAAAGCGATTATGGCTGTGCATATTTACGGTACGCCATGTGATATGACAGCATTACAGATGCTTGCAGATAAGCATAATATCGCTCTTATGGAAGACTCCGCGGAAGCTCATGGAGCAAAATATAAAGATAAATTGGCAGGAAATCTTTCTTCTATTGCCGGATTTAGCTTCTTTGCCAATAAAAACCTTACCACCGGTGAAGGTGGCATGGTTGTTACCAACGATGACACTCTTGCTGCTGCCTGTCGCTATCATAAAAATATGTGCTTTCCGCTGGATGCACCTCGTAATTACTTGCATGCAGATATTGGCTTTAACTATCGCATGAGCAATTTACATGCCGCCATTGGCCTAGCTCAAGTGGAAAAAGCTGATTATTACCGTGAAAAACGTGTCAAAAATGGCTTACTTTATCGTGAGCTACTTTCCAAAATTCCCGGTGTGGTATTACAACAGATACCAGAGAATTGTGAAAGCGTGTACTGGATGAACGGACTTTGCCTCACAGAAGAATATGGCAAAAGTAGAACATCTCTTATTGAATATTTACATAAAAATGAAATTGATACGCGCTTATTCTTTAACGGAATGCACAGACAACCAGCTTTGCAAAAATATGGTTGTAACTGTGCAGGAAACTATGCCGTATCGGACTGGCTTGCTGACAATGGCTTTTACTTGCCAAGTGGATCTGACTTAACGGAAGCTGACATAATGCGTGTTTGTAAATGCGTGGCAGACTTTAGGAATATATAATGGCAGTTTTTCAAGACTATGCAAAATACTACAATTTACTGTATGCTGACAAAGCATACAGTGATGAAGTAAATTTTATTTTACAATGTTTGCAAAGTGTTGAATGTAAACCTATGACTATTATGGATCTTGGCTGCGGGACCGGTCGTCATGCCCTTGAGATGGCAAAACGTGGCCTAAATGTGACTGGCGTTGATATGTCAGAAACCATGTTGCAAATGGGTCAAGAAGCGTGTGGGGATAAGATAAAATTAATTCAAGGCGATGCTAGAACTGTACGGCTCAATGAAAAATTTGATGCTGTTACCAGTCTTTTTCATGTAATGAGCTATCAAAACACCGAAGATGATGCCCTAGCGCATTTGACAACTGCCTACGA
Source organism: uncultured Desulfovibrionaceae bacterium (assembly GCA_964369655.1). Classification (GTDB taxonomy): domain Bacteria; phylum Desulfobacterota; class Desulfovibrionia; order Desulfovibrionales; family Desulfovibrionaceae; genus CAYJAD01. The sequence goes on from CAYJHU010000274.1 coordinate 1,503, forward strand.
ACATTTGAATAAAGATGGTATATTTCTTTTTGATTTTTGGTATGGCCCTGGAGTTCTTACTGACCCGCCTACCCTACGCAAGCGCACTTTAGAAGATGACATTACGCATATTGTCCGTACAGCAACGCCAGTGCAACGCGTGAACGAAAACATAATAGAAGTCCATTATAGCATTGATTTAACAGACAAAACAACTGGGGTAAAAAGTTTATTACAGGAATGCCACCCCATGCGCTATTGGTTCATTCCTGAGCTAAAACATTTAGCCAAAAGCGCTGGCTTTGAATTTATAAGTATGGGAAGTTGGATGCAAGATAGCATGCCAGACAGTAGCACTTGGAATGCGTGGATGGCGGTAAAAAAGACAAAATAACATGCATCAAGAAAACGATAAAATACGTATAGCAATTTATTGTAGAACCCTACCTGAGTGGGGTGGGTCTTATCAATATGCACGTGCATTTACCAAAGCACTATCAAAGCTTGATAAAAATAAATTTGAGGTAAGGCTATGGAATCCTCCATCTATTGAATGGGAAAATTTTGCAAATACACTTAATCTTAGAAATTATAATTTTTCTGCTGGTAGTAAACCATATATTTATGCCATCTATCGACATTTAAGAAGAAAATTTCTTAAAAAGGATGATTTCAATCTTCCTTTTTCCATGTTGAGATTTAAACCTCATATTGTTATTTCACCTCAAATGGGTGGCATTTATCATCCTAAAGCGTTTAATATAAGCTGCATACATGATCTTATGCATCGTTATGAAATGCGATTTCCTGAGGCAGGCTCTCGTGAAGAGTTTGTATCTCGCGAAAAAATGTTTAATGATTTAATACTGCACTGCAATTATGTACTTGTAGACTCTCAGGTAGGTAAGAAACACTGCCTTGAAAGTTACTTTCATGCAACAGATGAGCAGGTTAAAATTTTACCCTTTGTAGCTTATGATGAAGTTACAAAATGTACACCGCAAAAACCACACTTTAGTACACCTAAAAAATTTATTTTCTACCCTGCGCAATTTTGGCTACATAAAAATCACACTAATCTTGCAAGAGCTGTGGCTTTATTAAAAGACAAATACTCTGATATATGTATAATCACAACAGGATACACCTCTAAAAATGGTTATGGAGCTTTTTGTGATGAATGCAATAAATTAGGAATAGTCGACCAATTTATAGTTCCGGGATATGTGGCAGACGAGCAAATTGCATGGCTATACAAAAACGCTACAGCTTTTGTAATGCCTTCATTTTTTGGCCCTACCAATATTCCACCATTGGAAGCTATGGCCTTTGGTTGCCCTGCTGCAGTTTCAGATATCTATGGAATGCGTGAACGGTTTGGAGATAATGTTTTATATTTTGAGCCTACGTCGCCTTCATCCATTGCTAAGGCTTTAGAAAATCTGTGGACTAACGAATCTTTGAGACAAGGTTTGATATCTAAGGGGCTTGCTTACACCCAAGAGCACGGCATTGATTTTTTTGAAAGCTCTATACACAATCTAATAAAATCAATTCCTATAAAAAATAAGGA
>CAYJHU010000275.1:0-3033 GCA_964369655.1 uncultured Desulfovibrionaceae bacterium
GCACGGTAAACAGGATTAATATGGCCTTGGGGAAACTTTTTTTCAAAAAAGTTTCCCCCTGAAAAAAACTAAAATAATCCGGTTATGACGCCAGCATCATCAATGTCGATTTTCTCGGCACTGGGCACTTTTGGTAGACCAGGCATAGTCATAATATCGCCGGAAAGCGCCACAATAAATCCTGCACCTGCAGAAATTCTTAGGTTTCTGATGATGACCTCAAAATCACGCGGAGCGCCCAACAGTGTCGCATTATCACTGAAGCTGTACTGGGTTTTTGCCATACAAATTGGGAGATTGCCATAGCCCATTTCTTCAAATTGTGCGGCTTGCTTGGTGGCTTGCGGGGTTAAGAAAACACGCTTGCCACGGTAGATTTTTTGCACAATGGCATTGAGCTTATCAACAATACTACCTTCGAGTTCATAGACGTAGTTAAGCTTTGGTGTTGGTGCTTCGCAAAGGCGCACAACTTCCTTAGCAAGCGCCACGCCGCCTTCGCCGCCCTTTTCCCATACTTCGGAAAGAGCAACGTTAACGCCAAGCTCTTTGCACTTATCTTCAATAAGTTTGAGCTCAGCGGCGGAATCAGTGTAGAATTTATTAATGGCCACCACAGCAGGCAAGCCAAATACTTTTGATATATTTTCAATGTGTTGTAAGAGGTTTGGCAAGCCTTTTTCCAGCGCTTCCACATTTTCTTTATTAAGATCTGCCTTGGCTACGCCGCCATGAGATTTGAGCGCACGCACTGTGGCCACAATAACCACCGCTGAAGGTGTCAGCCCTGCCATACGGCACTTAATATCCAAAAACTTCTCTGCGCCAAGGTCTGCACCAAAGCCGGCTTCTGTGATGGCATAATCCCCAAGCTTCATGGCAAGTTTGGTTGCCATGATGGAGTTACAACCATGTGCAATATTAGCAAAAGGGCCACCATGAATAAAGGCAGGGGTATGCTCAAGGGTTTGCACAAGATTTGGCTTGATGGCGTCTTTTAATAATGCCGCCATGGCGCCTTGCACCTTAAGCTCACCGGCGGTGACAGGAGCATTATCAAAAGAGTAACCAATAATAATGCGTGCAATGCGTTCCTTGAGATTTGCTAAGCTGGTGGACAAGCATAAAATAGCCATAATTTCAGAGGCCACGGTAATATCAAAGCCATCTTCGCGCGGGCGTCCGTTGATTTTACCGCCAAGTCCGCACACAATATTACGCAGTTGGCGATCATTCATGTCCATACAACGCTTCCAAGTGATGCGTGTGGCGTCAATATTAAGGGCATTGCCATGATGCATGTGATTATCAATGGCGGCGGCAAGCAAGTTATTTGCAGCGCCTATGGCATTGAAATCACCGGTAAAGTGCAGGTTAATGTCTTCCATGGGAACAACTTGCGCATAACCGCCGCCGGCCGCACCGCCTTTGATGCCAAAGACCGGCCCAAGGGAAGGTTCGCGCAGTGCCACGACCACATTTTTACCTATTTTTTTGAGGCCATCGGCAAGTCCCACCGTGGTGGTGGTTTTGCCTTCGCCTGCTGGAGTGGGGCTAATGGCAGTCACAAGGATAAGCTTGCCATCGGGCTTATCTGCTTTATCCTTAAGAATAGATACATCAATCTTGGCTTTATACTTGCCATATTGTTCAATATATTTTTCATCAAGTTGCAAAGAGCCAGCAATTTCCATAATTGGCTTCATTGTGCTTTCTTGTGCAATTTCAATATCAGATTTGTAAGCCATGGTGATCACCTCGTGTAATGATTAAAAGTTACGAATTAATGTTCCTTGCCATGAGTTGTTATAAGAAATACCGATGCCAAAAGCACAAAGGATGCCATAATGCTTAAGGAATCTATACTTTCACCTGCAAAAAATACCCCCAATGCAACAGCCACAACGGGAGCAATATATTCATAGGAAATGGCTACCGCCACGCGTGTATTGTAAAGGAGCCATAAATAACATGTATAACCAGTAATAGTGCTGGATAAAACAATAAAAGTAAGTAAAAAATACGCTTCGCCGGGCATGGCAAAAAAGTCGACCCGCTCACCCAAAAGAAGGGCCAAAAGCATGGTTATAATGCCCCCGATAAACAAGGTCAGCCCCGAAGATCTGATGACAGATAGATCGTCATTGCCACGATAGACCATGGACAAATGAGAACCATAAATAAAACTTAGTACAGAGACAAAAATACATGCCACCCCAAACAGGGAAGTATCCGCGCTCATAATTTGCTGAAAATTAAGAATAAACATAGCAAATATGCCCAGCACAAGCCCAATACCCTGTGTTTTTGAGGGGCGCTCACCCTTCCAAAAAATCCAGTCTGCCAACATAAAAAGCACTGGGGCTGTAGCATATAAAATGGCGGCCATGCCCGATGGAACTGTTTTTTGCCCCACAGATAACAAGCCGCTACTTAAACTTACAAAGAAAAAGGCTAAAAATATTGTACGCTTGATGATGGGCCATGTGATACGGGATTTTTCTTTGCGGATATATGTATATGCAAGCATAAGCAAGCCACCAAGCAAGAACCGAGCACCGGAAGAGAGCAAAGGCGGCATATGCTCTAGAAGAAATTTATTGATAATGTAAAAAGAACCCCATGAAAGATAGAGGAGGATAAGACAAAAAACGACGAAGAGCACAGAAGGTTTGTTTGGGGTCATATCTGAACCAGCTTTTATTATCTATTATTACGAGGTAAAATCGTGCAATATCACCATCGTTCTGACACTCCTACAGTATGACGCAGCAAAAAGCTACACTTTCGGCAAAAAAATATATTTTATTTTTTTTCTTTATTATCCACTTGAAAATGTTAACTAATTATTTCTTTCCTTGTGAGTTTTTTCACGCAAAGTTTTTATCACAAAAAATATAAGCACTAAGCAAAAACAAAGTATAAATTACGAATCTTTATAAAAACAGACGTGCTTTAATCGAACGAATTTGGCGCTTCAAAGAGGAGAATCTTCTTTGCCGATGGATTTGGGATGCTGGGCGTCTTTTTTGA
>CAYJHU010000276.1:0-3010 GCA_964369655.1 uncultured Desulfovibrionaceae bacterium
AGGGAACTTTTTGAAAAAAGTTCCCTCCCCCAGACCCCCTCCCTCAAAAACTTTTTGTACGAATTTTCCTTCTGGAAAATTCGTATGCACAAAAGTAAATAATTTAATAAAACATCATGTTACAAAGCTTACCCCGTTCAATTTTCAACTTGTTGAAAATTGAACGGGGTAAGGGTTTCCAAAGGGGTTTAACCCCTTTGGCGGAGGGTTTGGGAGGCAGCGCCTCCCAATTCAAACTGCGTGTACCTCACATTTTCAAAGCCTCTTTTTCATTGCTAAAACTCCCCTTTTATACTATACTATTTGACCTTGCAAAGAGTATAAGGCTCTTGCATACTGTGGAAAAAATTATTTCTCATTAAATATGAGTGGAGTATACATGTTTGGTTATCTTTTCAAAAAAATATTTGGCAGTAAGAACGATCGTTATTTGAAACGCAAAAGAGTCTTTGTGGACGCCATCAATGCCCTTGAATCAGAAATGGAAGCATTAAGCCTTGAAGAAATGCAAGAGCGCATTGCCGCCTTTAAGGAAGAAGTGCAATCCGGCGGAAAAAGCCTTGATGACGTACTGGTGCCTGTCTTTGCCTTAGTGCGCGAAGCCTCCAAAAGAGTGCTCAATATGCGCCACTATGACGTGCAGTTGCTTGGCGGTATTGTGTTACATAAAGGCAAAATTGCCGAAATGAAAACCGGTGAAGGTAAAACTCTCGTGGCCACCTTGCCCGTTGTCTTAAATGCGCTTTCAGGCAAGGGCGTGCATGTGGTCACCGTCAACGACTATTTGGCCAGCCGCGACGCCGCTTGGATGGGTCAGCTTTACAATGCACTTGGCCTAAGCGTTGGCGTTATTGTGCATGGACTTAATGATGAGGAGCGCAAAGCCGCCTATGCCGCCGACATTACCTATGGAACCAATAATGAATTTGGTTTCGACTATTTACGTGACAACATGAAGTTTTATGTGGAGCAACTCGTTCAACGTAAGCATAATTTTGCCATCGTGGACGAAGTGGACTCCATCCTCATTGACGAAGCCCGTACTCCATTAATCATTTCCGGCGCTTCGGAAGAATCCGTAGGGCAATATCAAATTATTGACCAAATGGTGCGTAAACTTGTGCTGAACACGGACTTTACCGTGGATGAAAAAGCGCGTACCGCCATGCTCACCGAAGAGGGCGTTGCTCGTTGCGAAGAACTTCTCAGAATTGATAACCTTTTTGATCCACAACACATCACCTCTCAGCATCATATTTTGCAAGCGCTTAAAGCCCATGCGGTTTTCCGTAAAGATATTGAATACATCGTGCAAGACGGACAAGTTGTTATCGTTGATGAGTTCACAGGGCGCCTTATGCCCGGTCGTCGATTCTCAGACGGACAGCATCAAGCACTGGAAGCCAAGGAAGGCGTCAAAATTGCCGCCGAAAACCAAACCCTTGCTTCTGTTACCTTCCAAAATTATTTCCGCCTTTATGATAAACTCAGCGGAATGACAGGTACGGCAGATACAGAAGCAGTTGAATTTCAAGACATTTATGGCCTCGAAGTTGTGAGCATGCCCTCCAATATGCCCATGGTGCGTAAGGACTACTCTGATCTTATTTACCGCACACGTCAGGAAAAATTCAATGCCATTGTAGATTCCATCGTGGAACTTTACAAAGGTGGACAACCCGTACTGGTAGGCACCATCTCCATCGAAAATTCTGAACTCATTTCGCAATTACTGAAAAAACGTAATATCCCCCATAACGTTCTCAATGCTAAGCATCACGAGCAAGAAGCTGAAATTGTTGCGCAAGCTGGCCAAAAAGGTAAAGTGACCATTGCCACCAACATGGCCGGTCGCGGAACGGATATTGTGCTTGGCGATGGCGTTAAAGAGCTTGGCGGTCTGCATATTCTTGGCACCGAACGCCACGAAAGCCGCCGTATTGACAATCAGTTACGCGGTCGTTCCGGTCGTCAAGGTGACCCCGGTTCTTCGCGCTTTTACCTCTCGCTCGAAGATGACCTCATGCGCCTTTTTGGTTCAGAGCGCATTTCCGGCCTTATGCAAAAGCTTGGGCTGGAAGACGGCGAATCCATTGAAAATAGCTTTGTGACGAGGGCAGTGGAAGGCGCACAAAAGAAAGTTGAAAGCCATCACTACGAAATGCGTAAAACCCTGCTTGACTATGATAATGTCATGAGTCAACAACGTGAAGTTATTTATTCACTTCGCAAAGAACTCATTGAATCCCAAGACTTAGAGCCTGTACTTGATGAATTTTGTGATGATATTTTAGAAGAAATTTACAGCACTGTTGAGCAAAGCTCTGCAAAATCCCCAATCACTCAAGAAGATCAAGACATTGTGCGTGCGCGCTTGCAAGAAGTTTTTGCCCTTGAGCGCATTGATGGCGCACTGGCAGAAGATAAGCCCCTGCCAACACGCGATGAAGCAAAAGAATATGTGCAAGAAATATTAGGACAATTACAAAAAGATGCCCCCGAAATCTACAAGGATCTTATGCGTTATTTCCTCCTTCAAGAGCTTGATAAAGCTTGGAAAGAGCATTTACGCAACATGGATACCTTACGCGACGGCATCGGCCTGCGCGGTTATGGACAAAAAGATCCTAAGCTTGAATATAAACTCGAAGGCTTTAAGCTCTTCCAATCCATGATTTATCGCGTACGTGAAAATGTCTTTAAATCACTTACACGTGTACGCATTGAACAAGAAGAGCCGGAAGAATTGCGCCACAAAGAAGAAATCCCCATGGATTATTACGGTCCAAACGAGGCTGGACAAGGACAGCTTGAACAAGCAAAAACCGACAAAGTAGGCCGTAACGACACCTGCCCCTGCGGTAGTGGACGCAAATATAAAAAATGCTGCGGTAGCTAACGGGCTGTCTAGAAAATATTGTAACAACAAATTTTTGGGAGGCTCTGCCTCCCAACCCCTCCGCCAAAGGGGATAATCCCCTTTGGAAACCCTAGTACATAATTTTTCAAC
>CAYJHU010000277.1:0-2955 GCA_964369655.1 uncultured Desulfovibrionaceae bacterium
AGGATAGACTTACGCAAGAGGGAAGCTTGGGAAGTGGGGGCGGCTTTTCTCATGGTTTCCCCTACTGTCCTGCTTTAGGGTTTTGAGCTTCTCGCAAGGCATGGGTAATATTTTCTAAAATACTGTCTATTTGCTGAGATAGCGCCGCACGTTCCTCACGGTACTTGGCAATAAATTCTTCTGGTGGCAAAATTTCTTGCACATCATGAGGAAAGCCACAAAAATCAAGACTATAATTTTCCGCCACAATATCTGCTACGGATACGCACTTAGATACTTCGCTTTCCTCTCGATTATTCCACCAGTCACGCACAGGAGCAAAGTGTGCATCTTGCATAGGTTTTGTTTTATTAAAATTCTTCACACCTTCTGGCATTTCGAGACGATAAAACCATGTTTCCTTGGTGGCTGTGCCCTTGGTAAAGAAGAGCAAGTTGGTATTGATGCCCGTATAAGGTGCAAAAACGCTTTTAGGTAAGCGAATAATAGTATGCAAGTTACAACTTTCCAAAAGTTGCTTTTTAATATTAGCCTTTACCCCATCCCCAAAGAAAAAGCCGTCTGGTAGCACCAGCCCACAACGTCCACCATTTTTAAGCAGTGCCATAATATGTACTAAAAACATATCCGCCGTTTCGGAGCTTCGCAAATGCGCTGGCACAGATTGAGCAATGGCTTCTTCTTCCGCACCGCCAAAGGGAGGATTAGTGACGATGACATCCACTTTATCCTTGGGGCCATAATCGGCGCAGGGAGTGCGTAAGGTATTATCATGCTTAATATTAGGCACGTCTATACCGTGAGAAAGCAAGTTGGTGACACAAAGTAAATACGGAAAGGGCTTTTTCTCTATGCCACGGATGGAAGATTGCAAGGTCTTATAATCTTCCGGTGTGCTGACGGTGAAGGAATTGACCACCGAGGCCAAAAACCCCCCTGTGCCGCTGGCAGGGTCAAGCACAATTTCGCCAAGTTTTGGGGCAACAGATTCCACAATAAAGCGTGTTACAGGGCGTGGAGTGTAGAACTCTCCAGCTTTGCCAGCACTTTGTAAATCTTTAAGCATGGATTCATACAAATCCCCAAAAAGCTGTCCACTAGGTACATTATAAAGGTCTATGCCCTCATTGATTTTATTGATGACTTGGCGCAACAAGGTACCGGACTTCATGAAGTTATTAGCACCTTCCATGGTGTTACGTATAAGCCACTTACGCTTTTTGGGGTCTTCTTCCGTATCGAGAGTGCGCAATGCCGTAAACATATCGTCCATGTGTTTGAGCAGACCATCACCAGTTAGCCCTTCGGCATCTTCTGCCCATGCGCTCCATTTATATTCTTGTGGTACTACTGGGTAATAATCATCTTCGGTGTCCTTCCATTCCTGCTCTTTGAAATCAAAAGCTTTGAGAAAAAGCATCCATGTAATCTGCTCAATATATTGTGCATCACCGTTGATGCCTGCGTCTTTACGCATAATATTTTTAAGGGCTTTGCCTATGCCTGCGGACATTGTGTTTCCTTGTTGGTTTGCTTGAAAAAAGAACAGTCACGAACCTTACTAAAATCATTATTGTAAATATCATTATATATCAATGCAATATGTACACTCTTAAGTTTTTGCAATATATGTTCTGCTGTCTCTATATCAGAAACAATCATGTCAAATAACATCACATGAGTTCCAGGTGAAAGTGCAGTTTCTTCAAATTCTTTATGAATATATGGAAACAAAATTTTATCTGAATTAAAAATTTCGCTAATATCTGCATGAGCTTTATCATGCATTTGATAAGCTAAATTTTTAATTAAGAGAGGACCAAGTCCTACATTGACTAGTTCTGCAAAAAATCTTTTCTCTTGCTGTTCAGCAGGTGGTTCATCGTGACAGTTGCTTATCAATATGTGAGTTTCACAAAACAACCCAATTGTCGCAATAGGACGAACACTATTTTCATTGTGTTTTTTTTGTAATGCAATAGACCTCCAAGTAAAAAAAATAGCCAAACAGCTTATAAAAATAGATGTTATTTCCAAAGCATTACATTTTAACCATATCAAAACCTCTATCATGCTCTACCTCCTATGCCACATAAAGTTCTTGCTCTAACTCTCTTAAGGCTTGCTCAAAGTCCGCCTTGCCATTGAAGATACGATTAAGAATAAAGTTTACATTGCCAAATTCTGTGAGCGGGCTAACCTTGAGTATATCCCCATCTTGCAAAGAAGTTATGCCGCTGTCTGCATATTTTTCAAGCAGGGCTTGCAGTACAGCTTGAGCTTGTTCGCCATATTTTGCAAAATAGTTACGTTTTTTAACATTGTTTGCTCTTTCTTTGCGAGTTAAAGGCGGCTGGTCAAAGGCCACATGGCAAACTAAATCAAAGGGGTCAAAACCTTTACCCACTTGCTCTTGTAATTCTTCAAGCAAGATGCCTTGCTCGGCAAAAGCATCAATAATGGCCTGTTTTTTCTCAGCCTCATTCCATGCGGTTAAAAAATCTTGTAAAGTGGTAAATTGATTACGCACATTGCGGCGTGTGTAATCGGTCAGGGTTTCGGTAATAAGCTTACCGTCTTTATCAAGGTACTGTATGCGTTGGTTAAGTACAGTGACGGGCACATTATCCACATAATATTTGCGTGGTGGTTCGGGTGGTGGGTCTTCTCCGCCGTCGCCATCTGGAGTTGGGACTTCTGGTGATGTGTCGGGTGCTTCACCTTCTGGCATCTCTGGAGTTTCATCGTCGGGCAATTCTCCGTCGGGCGTTGGCGTGAAAGCATCATCTTGAGTTGGAGGACCATCAAAGTCAGGGTCGGCAAATAGTCGTGTCACACCTCTAAAATCAAAAATGGTAAAGAACATCTTGCCCATGTCTTCACGCACACGAGTACCACGCCCTATAATTTGCTTAAATTCAGTCATGCTGCCGATATTGGCATCAAGCACAATAA
>CAYJHU010000278.1:0-2950 GCA_964369655.1 uncultured Desulfovibrionaceae bacterium
AAAAACTCCTTAAGCTTCCAGAAAGCTATAGAAAAGTATTGAGTTTTCCCCTATTTTTTAGTATTTTATCGGCGTCTTTATTTGGTCGCATTATTTTTATTATCTTTAACCAAGCAGATGAGGGAATTTATGGCACAGAATATTGTAATTATTGGCGCTGTGGCGCTGGGCCCCAAGGCCGCATGTCGTTGTAAGCGTTTGGCACCTGAGGCCAACGTCACCCTCATTGATGAGAACACTTTTATTTCTTATGGGGGCTGCGGAATCCCCTTTTATCTTTCAGGAGAAATAAATAATGTCAATGAATTGCGTGCAACACCGTATAATACTGTACGTGATGCGAAATTTTTTGAGGAGCTTAAGGGCGTGCATGTACGCACGCAAACTCGAGCTTTGTCCATTGACAGACAGGCGAAGAATGTTCTGGTGAAAGACCTTGTGAGTGGCAAGGAAGAGAATTTGCCTTATGATAAATTAGTGCTGGCAACGGGCGCACGTGCGCGTGAATTGCCCATTGAAGGGAAGGATTTAGAGAATATTTTTGCTGTTACGCGGCTGGAGGTGGCCAGTGCCATCCGTAGCGCCTGCGAAAAAGGCGAGATAAGCCAGGCTGTGATTATCGGCGGTGGCTTTATTGGCCTTGAGTGTGCAGTTTCGTTGACAGAAATGTGGGGGGTTGAAACCAGCGTGGTGGAAATGGAGGAGACGCTTTTGCCTGCGGCTCTTTCGCCAACTCTTGCTAAAATGGCGGAACATGATTGCAAAAAAGCCGGTGTGAGCGTTTTTGCCGGGGAAAAAGTGCTACGCTTTGAGGGCGAAAATGGCAAAGTATGCAAAGTTATTACAGATAAGCGTGAGCTTGATGCGCAATTGGTCATTGTGGCGGCGGGCTTTATCCCCAATGGTGAGCTTGCGCGCGAAGCTGGGCTTGAGGTGACGCATGGCGGCGCCATTGAGGTGAACAATAATATGCAAACCTCTGATTCTGATATTTATGCCGGTGGCGATGCTGTGGCTGTGCGCAATTTAATTACTCACAAAATGGGTTATATTCCACTTGGTTCCATGGCAAATCGTCAAGGCCGCGTTATTGGTACCAACCTTGCTGGTGGCAGGGCGCAGTTTAAGGGTTATGTGGGCTCATGGGGCGTAAAGCTGTTTGATTTAAGCTTTTGCGGCGCTGGACTGACACAAAAACAAGCCATTGCGGCGGGTTTTGATGCCCTTGCGGTGAATGTGGAGCAATTAGACAGGGCGCACTTTTATCCGGAAAAAAATATGATGAGCCTTGAGCTTGTAGTGGATAAGCAAACTCGGCGAGTGCTTGGCATTCAAGGGGCGTGTCCGGCGGCTGATGCTTTAAAGGCGCGCGTGGATGCGGTGGCCGTGGCCTTACAGATGGGCGAGCCTACGGTGGAGGATATTTCTAACCTTGAAATTCTGTACACTCCTCCCATGGCCTCAGCTATGGATGTGGTCAACGTGGTTGGCAATGTGGCTGACAATGCGCTTGAGGGTCGCTTTACGCCTTTAAGCCCGCAGGATTTTGCAGAGCTTTGGGAAAAGCGTACGGAAAATCAAGCATATTTTATGGATGCCCGCCCCAAGGGCGCCGGCCTTGCCGTAGAAAAACAAGAGCCAGATTGGCACAGCATGCCTCTTGAAGAAATCAAAACCCGCATGCAAGAAGTGCCCAAGGAAACTGCTGTTGTGCTTACTTGCAATACGGGACTACGCGCTTACGATGTGAATCTTCTGCTTAAACAGGCAGGATTTAAGAATGTAAAAAATAGTATGGGTGGTTTGCAAGCCGCCGGCAAGCAGGGTTTTGATCCATTAGCTCATAAAAAATAATGTGTTTTGTGAGGGGGGGAGCTTTTATAGGACGAGCCCCTCCTTAACTCAAATTTCTTCGAGCGCAGTTTTTTTGGTAACGCTTCCAAGCATAAAGTGGGCACTTCAAATTTCCCTCAAAATGCCCTAACAACCTATTAATTGTATACAGCTATTTATGCACAAACACCTTGACGCATGCCCTATTTATAGATTATGAGCAGGGTAGATTTTACTTTGAGATAAAAAGAACATGCTCAGTTCTTTTTAAAATTCAACTACACTTCCTGTAAGTTGCGTGCTTTATTGAATTAAATTGCGCTCAAAATATTTTAGATTTTAACGGCTCAACGGTGCATATGAATATCTTTATGCATTTTAGCGCTTAGTATTATAATAGGTATTAATTTTTTATGGATGTATTAGACATTTTTCGCCCCAAAAAAGTTGCCGTGGTCAATGAATGGACAGAGTCGGTATTTAAGACCTATCCGCTTGACACGACGGGCTTTTTGCGCACCAAGAAAGATGATTTTGCAAACCCCGTGGGTGAAATAACCACCACCGTTGGCAATTACTTTTTTGATGCGGCGGCCGGTGAGCATATCCTTGAAGATAAGCTGACCTTAGCGCTGGAGCGCTTTGTAAAAGTGCGCTCAGTACAAGACTTTACGCCTTCGCAGGGGCTTGGGGTTATCTTTGTATTTAAGCAAATATTCCGCAAAACTTTTTTGGACGTATGTATAAAAAATAACTGTGTTGACGCCTACCTTGAGGCAGAATCGCGCATTGACACCTTGTGCCTTATGGCCTTTGAAATGTATGTCACAAGCCGCGACACCATTGCACAAATGCGCATCACAGAAATACGCAACGGGCACTCGCAAATTGTGCGCCTTGCCCAAAGGCACGGACTTGTGCCTGATGAAATGGCTTCAATTATTAAGAATTAGCTTAATAGTGAACAATAAAGGTTTTTCTCCTGAGAGAAAAAAGTGTTTCCGATTGGATGGTCGGTGTTTGTAGCAGGCTGTGTAAAAATAGTAAACTTGGCAAAAGCACATTACTGTTTTCATACGGACTGGTAAACTTCTAGCCCAGTGAGGTAAGGAAATGA
>CAYJHU010000279.1:0-2949 GCA_964369655.1 uncultured Desulfovibrionaceae bacterium
TTAAAAAAGAGTAGTAAATTGAAAGAAGGAAGCTGTTTTAGTATCATGTGACTTGGACTGTAAACCTTCCTATCTTAGTGCAAAACTAAATGAGAGAGTTCCGTATGTTTACCGGAGCGCAAGATGTTGGAACAGGCACTCTGGGCTTAATCGGTAACATAATTTGATTTTTCTTTGCATACTTGTGGATTGCACTAGGGCGTGTGACGGCATATGCTGTTACTATTATTGGGATTCCTTTTGTGTGGCAACATCTGACGAATGAGCGCCACATATGGATACCATTTTGGCTGTAAAGTTATTGCTAGCACCAAGAATGCTGGAAACGCAACTTGATTTTCATTTGTCTTTTAGATACAAGGTGACAGTTCAATTATGAAACAAGCAATAGGTGTCCTAATTTGGGAATAATTGGGAAGTAGAAAAGCTGACCCGCAACCGTGAAAGAATACGAGTCCATTATAACCATTGTGAGATTTTCTCATGAGAAGGAATGGATGAGAATGACGCTTGAGCCGGTAAACCAGCCTATTGTAGATAGCCGCACCCACGTGGACTTGGGTAAAGGATATATACCATGAAGAGAATTCTTTGTATTCTTGCGTGCTGTTTATTTATGGCACAAACACTTGCTTTTGCAGATGGGCATAGTCGCCCAAAGGCAGATTTAACCATTCTTATAGCTTTTGGCACCTCTGACCCCGAAGCTCAACTTTCCCTACAAGCTATTGAAAATGCTTATAAAAAGCACAACAAAAAAACCATGATGGCTTTTTCGTCGAATATGATTCGCAAAAAACTCAAAGGTGAAGGAAAAACGATTTTTTCAATAGATGAAGCGTTAAATGCAGCAGCTAAAAAGGGTTATAAGAACATTGAAATTCAATCCTTGCATGTTGTGCCAGCCGAAGAATATATGAAGATAAATCGTCTTATTGCACGCTCCATGGAAAGAAACCCTAAGCGTTTCAAATCCGTCTTTTTTGGTCATCCTCTTTTAATGTCAGAGAAAGATTTACAAAAAACAGCCAAAGCCGTTATTGATGCACTTCCAAAAGAAAGAAAAAAAGATGAAGCAGTTATCTTTATGGGGCATGGTAATAATAGAGGCACTGGCGATATTTTATTAAAAGCTGTAAATACAGAAATGCAAAATCAAGATCCTCTTATCTGGCTTGCAAATGTTGAGGGAGCCTTACCTTTTGACAGATTGCTTCCTCTGCTCAAAGAAAAAAAGATAAAAAAGGTTTGGTTAAAGCCATTTATGATTGTAGCCGGTGACCATGCAAAAAATGACATGGCTGGTCCGGAAGAAGATTCGTGGAAAACTATTCTTACCAAAAATGGCTATCAAGTAGAAGCAATTGTTGAAGGTATGGGACATAATAAAGGTATTCAAGATTTATTTATTGAACATACGGATAATATCTATGACAATATTATGGATGGAACTATAATAGGTTCACACGCAAATTAATTTTATAAATGCATCAAGGTATGAGTGACTTTTATTTTTACTTAATACCTTGATGCTTTAATTATTTCTGCAAATCAATAAGAAAGAAATTATGAAAAGTTCATATACATCCAAAAAAAATCCTCAAAAAAAGCTCCCGTGGCAATCACCGTTACATTTATGTATATTTTTTCTGGCATTATTTATTTCAACCTATCTCATAATTTCAATGCCTGAAACCCAAAAAACAAAATGGGTATACAACAACGATACGCAAAGTATGCAAGAGGTTCCTACTAAAAAAAATAAAGTCTCAGATAAAGAAACTGAAATAATAAGCCAAAATGATTTATCAAATTCTAATGAGCACGTTTCTCAAGAAATAATCAAAAAAATAATTAAAAAACTTAAATATTTTAGCAATTTTTTTGCTTTAGTTGGGCTAGCAGCTTTTTTCGCTGGTCTTATGGAAGCGCGTTCATGGCATACTTATTTGGGTAAGTTCCTAGGTAAAATCACAAAAGCTGCTCGCTTGCCGCAAGTTATTGGAATAAGTATGCCTGTGGCTCTTTATTCTAATGCAAGTGCAAATGCAATACTTGTAAGTAGCCATTCACAAAGAGAAATATCCACTTTTTCTTTGATAACAGGTGGGATGGCAAATAGCTACTTAGCTCATTTTTCGCATTCAATTCGTGTGTTATATCCTGTTGTAGCACTCATTGGTTTACCAGGACTTTTATATTTTATTGTACAATTGTTTGGTGGCTTTTTAGTAATAGTTATTGCATTTTGTATAAATAGATATAAAAATAGAGAATTGCCAATAGAACAATTAAATGCTCAAACAAGTGAAAGCTATAAAAAGGTATTAGCATGGAAAGACGCTATTAAATTAGGCTTTATACGTGCATTCTCTCTTTTATTTAGAATGACTTATATAACTATTCCTCTTATGCTAGGCATGGAATGGCTTTTAAAAAGTGGTGCGTTTAATTTTTGGGAACAATACATTCCTGTACAAATAGCACGATATTTTCCTGCGGAACTTATGTCAATAATTATTGCACAAATCGGTGGACTTGTGCAATCAGCTGGAGTTTCAGCAAACCTTTATGTAGAAGGTTTGGTGCATCAATCACAAATATTACTTGCTATGCTTGTTGCAAGTGCTGTTGGAAATCCCATAAGAACTCTAAGAAGAAACCTACCTACAGCTTTAGGAGTTTTTCCTCCAAAAGTTGCATTTTTTATTGTCTTCACAATGCAATTTGCAAGGCTATTAATAACAATTATAGGTTCACTTTTAGTTATACTATGGATGAATATTTATTTATTCAACTAAATATGACTAAAGTTAAATATATTTAAGGATAGCCTTGTGTCTTCAACTATAACGTAAGCTTACCTTCTAGTATCATAGCGTATGCGCGACCCATTCATTTTGAAATTGTTTTTATTGACACACCACTGGAAAGTAATCAATTCCTTTT
>CAYJHU010000280.1:0-2926 GCA_964369655.1 uncultured Desulfovibrionaceae bacterium
CCCACACCCCCTCCCCTTCCAAAACTTTTTGTATTGGCATCCTTTTACTAGAGCAATAAGTGCTAAGAATCTTAAATTTAAATATTAATTTTGAATTTTATTTTATAAGAACCCAAAAATTTCTAAATCTAACAAATCTATTTAGACTCCCATTTTCAAAAAGCAATAATTTTGAAAATTGTAACATGTTTTTATTACAGGCGTTTTCAAAAAATATTGCATCTTGAAAACAATTTATTAGGAATTGCTTGCAATAAGAAATTTTACTGTGTATAACTCCTCCATACGAGCCATGCTCATTAACGAAAAAACAAGGAGTAATATTATGAAATCTCTTAAAGGTACACAAACAGAAAAAAATATTTTGACAGCTTTTGCCGGTGAATCACAAGCCCGTAATCGTTATGACTTCTTTGCTTCACAAGCAAAAAACGACGGCTTCCGCCTCGTGCAAGAAGTGTTTGCTGAAACTGCATCCCAAGAAAAAGAACATGCCAAGCGCTTGTTTAAATTCTTGGAAGGCGGCGAAGTAGAAATTGTTGGCGCTTTCCCTGCCGGCATCATTGACACAACCGAGCAAAACCTTATTGGTTCTGCTGCCGGTGAAAAGCATGAGTATGAGCATATGTATCCAGAAATGGCCGCCATTGCAGAAAAAGAAGGCTTTGGTGTTGTTGCTGCAGTTATGCGCAATATTGCCATTGCCGAGCAATTCCATGAAAAGCGCTTCCTAAGCCTTGCAAAAGAAATTCGTGAAGCCAGCATGTTTAAGCAACCTGAGCCTGTTACCTGGCGCTGTCTTAACTGCGGCTGGACACATGGTTCCGCCGATGCTCCAAAGCTTTGCGCCGCTTGCGCTCACCCCACCGCACACTTTGAAGTGCTGTATCATACATACGAAGGTTAATTTATTTATTTTTTGGGAAAGCTTTTAAAGACCTCTGCACAATGAATGTGCAGAGGTCTCAATTTTAGTATGAAGCACAACTTGTTGAAAATAGAACGTCATAAGGTTTCCAAAGGGGATTATCCCCTTTGGCGGGGTAGAGGGGCAGCGCCCTTCTCCTCCGGAGGAACAAAAAAGACGCAGCAAAATTAAAACTCAAGCTTCACAATAACGCTCCCGCCGTGCGAGGTTTGGGTTTTGCCATATTCTCCATCATATTGCAGGACAACACTAAAGTCATTCAGCTTCAATTCAGCACCCACATTGGCAAGAAGTGTTGTGGGGTCTTCTGTTGCTCTGGTGGTATATTTAGCGCCAAGCGCGCTCAATTTTACTTCCATATCATCGCTGGTGAGTTTTTGGCGCAAGCCTAAGCCCGCAAGGAGGGCAAGGCTGCTTTCTTCTGATAATTGAAATTCACTGCGCCAATCAAGATGCAGGTTGGCATAAAGCGCGCTATAATAACTGTCATCATAGCTAAGATCATATAATCCGCCATTGGTAAATGCACCATTCCAGTGTAAATCATAGCCAGAAGCATACATGCCTAAATAGCTCAGCCCCACTTCAGAGGTCAG
Source organism: uncultured Desulfovibrionaceae bacterium (assembly GCA_964369655.1). GTDB lineage: Bacteria > Desulfobacterota > Desulfovibrionia > Desulfovibrionales > Desulfovibrionaceae > CAYJAD01. The sequence continues at coordinate 1,525 of CAYJHU010000280.1, forward strand.
GCTATGTCCTTTTGCCACATTCCAAATATAGCCGGTGGCAAGATCAGCAAAAAAGGCGCTGCCATGGGTGGTAGCTTCGGCAAACAGCGGGGCTGCATTGCCTGTGGTGTAATTGGTGTCATTTTGTTGCAGGCTTGCTGTTAATTGCGCGCGCACGTACCATTCGGGCGTGATAGTATAGGCAGCATGCAGACCAAAGGCAAAGGATTTGCTCTTGCTGCTCGTGTTCATGATGTCGCCATCGAATGTTCCGGCATTAAAATCTATATGCGCACCAAGAGAAAATTGCTCGCTGGCATAGTAATTAAAGCCGCCGGTAATGCCCACATTTGTACCATCAAAATCAAGGTCGCTATTGCTGGTATAGGACACATAAGGATTGAAGAAAACTTGCCATTCTTGCGTGGGCATTAGTTCAGATCCGCCGCTTTTACCCGTAGTTTGTGACCAGATTCGTGTATACATGCCTACAAGGTTATTACGCAAGACTGTGGAGACATTGCCCAGTTGATTGTGCAAGCTAGCCATAGTTTGTTGCACAGTGGCAACACCAGTGGTGGTGTGTTCATTGACATTGGCTTCTAGGCGCACTGAAGTGGACGCTGTGCTTGCACCGCCCGTGACCACAGCTTTTAAGAAGTCCACTTCTGCTACGATGTTGTTAAGTGTGGTGTCGGTAGCCGTTCCAGCAACAACCACCAAGTTCTCCAAACTATAGTCTATACCCAATTCCATCACTCCGGAAAAAACTTGTGGACGAAAGACAAGGGTTGCATTGGCAAGGTTGACGTTTTGAGCAAAATTAGCACCAAAAACAGAATTGGCGAGGCTCAAATCGCGTAAGGTGGTAGCCCACGTTGTGACATTGTAGCTATTATAGCCATACGCTTCATAAGCCCTGCCGGCAGGGAAAGTGGCAGTAGCAGTGGCGCTGATATGCCCAAAATTAGAAAGAGTATGTGTTCCGGTTCCCTCAACAGACATGCCGTAAACACGTTCAGTACCCTCGACAGTGATATTTCCGCTATTGCTGAGAATGTGGTTGCCGTTTCTCCAAGCACTCATGCCGTTAACATCACTACCAGTACCCTCGACAGTGATATTTCCGGTATTGCTGAGAAACTGGTTGCCGGTGCCATTAGCATACATGCCGTAAACATTATTAACACCAGAGACAGTGATATTTCCGCTATTGCTGAGGTGGTTGGCGGTGCCACTAACAGCAATACCAGCATGCATGCCATAAACCCTATCACCAGTAGCAGTGACAGTGATATTTCCGGTATTGCTGAGGTGGTTCTCGTTGCCATCCGCACGCATGCCGTAAACATCATCACCAGTAGCAGTGACAGTGATATTTCCGCTATTGCTGAGGTGGTTGTCGATGCCATCAGCATACATG
>CAYJHU010000281.1:0-2925 GCA_964369655.1 uncultured Desulfovibrionaceae bacterium
TGCCGTTCATGGGCGTGCGTATTTCGTGGCTCATACGCGCTAAAAAGTCACTTTTAGCCTTGGTGGCTTCTTCGGAACGCTGTATCATATCTTTAAGCCGTATAACCATTGTTTCTAAGCTTTCAGAAAGTTTACCCAGCTCATCTTGTCGTTCTGTGCTGATGGCAGTATCATCCCCCCCCTCGGTAATTGATTTGGCATAGTGACTTAATTGAGTGATTTCACGCATCATAGGGATGATAATGTTGAATAAAAACACAGTTATAATCAGAACAGCAATGATATTGGTAATCAGAGTAGTATAGCGCAAAGTATCGCGTGGTAATGCCATGAACGATTTTTGGGCTATGACTACGGTGTAAATATTTGTGTGAGGTACTTGAGTAAAGCCTAAGGTATAGTCGCTCCCATTAATGGGAAGGGTGAGTACACCAGAGGGTTGGCTTTTGATTTTTTCAATCCAAGGCCCATTAGGTAAGGTTAGAGGTCCCTCATGCGCAATGGTAATGATGGAGGAATCACTTACGGAAAAAACATGTGTAAAAATAGACTCATGCGGGACGCTTTGTATGGCATAATTGGCTATTTTTGTAATGTCTAAAGAGCTGACCAAGTAACCGCTGTAGCCATTATAGACTAATTCCAAAAAAATGGGGATAAGTGCTTTTTCGTAGCGTGTACTATAGATGGTGTCTCCCACATAAAAACCGCCTGCACGCTTGGCTGCTCTAAAGGGGATATTGGCAACACCATGCTTTAGGCTTTGCGCTAAAGGGCGCGTGCCTAAAATAAAATCACCGGCTTCATTAACCAGATAAATCGAGTTGTAATATTCGTAAGTGGTTAATATTCGTTCAAAAAGAGAAGTGAGGTTGGCTTGCACCATCTTGTGCTGAGTGCTTTGTTCAGTCGTAGGTTTCAAGTCAACGGCTTGCAAGACATTGGGAAGGGAGGCAATGACAACCATATCACGTCCTGCTTGTAGGGTGCGCATGAAGATATTTTCGCTAATATTTTGCGCGGTGCTTTCCAGGTGATTGCTTTTTACCGACTGCACCACTGAGGTGAAGGTGTTAAATGTTACAAGTGTTGAAATGATAAAAGTAATCACAACAATTGTAACAATTGATATGGGAAGCTTTACCTTTAGACTGACGGGGGATTGTGTAAACCAATTCATAAAACCAATTCTTTTTCTTAAAATTATATCGCACTTCAGGATTTACATATATCTTACGGAATGTCAAAGGAAAATTCATTTTTTTGTAGTATGTTTTGCCGCATTATTCCTCAAAATTATATTTTATTTATTTTATTATCTATGGGGCACAAAAAATTGACAAAATATGATTCTATGGGTAAAGTTTCGAAGAAGATAAATCTACTAAAAGGAAATGTGATAAAATATGAACGAAAATTTAGAAATGGCTGTACATCAAGACAAGTGGTATAACTTTATTTTAAGTAGTAAAGCGCAGAATTTTATTATTGGCCTTATAATTCTTAATGCCATAACCTTAGGTCTAAGCACTTCTGAATATATGCTTGAAAACTTTGGGACATTCCTTAAGATTTTTGAAAATGTTGCCCTTGCTATCTATACAGCTGAATTAGCACTTAAAGTTATGGCGCTGCGTCAGAACTTTTATAAAGATGGTTGGAACATTTTTGATACGCTCATTGTAGTCATTGCTTATATTCCTGCCGTTGGCCCGCTTTCTGTTTTACGTTCTTTGCGTGTTTTGCGAGTGATGCGTTTAATTTCGGCCATTCCACGCTTGCGAGTGATTGTTAAATCTCTTGCTTTGTCCCTACCAAGTATTGGCTGGATTAGCTTTTTACTCTTTATTGTCTTTTATATTTTTGCTGTAATGGCCACTCTTTTGTTTGGAAAAATATTTCCAGAATGGTTCAGTACTCTTGGCGAATCGTATTACACTCTTTTCCAAATCCTTACCCTCGAAAGTTGGTCCATGGGCATAGTCCGTCCTGTGATGGAAAAATTCCCCTACGCATGGCTGTTCTTTGTTCCATTTATTTTGTTAACATCCTTTGTGGTGCTCAACGTCTTTATTGCCGTTATTGTTGGAGCCATGAGTGAAGTACGTTCCGAAGAAAAACTCCAAGAAGCCGGCGAAAATGATGCACAAGACGCTTCCTTGCCAAGTCTGCTTGGTGAAGAAATACAGCAATTGCGCAATCAACTTGAGCGCTTGGAAGCCTTACAGCAACGCATTGAGCAAGAAGGAAAGAGATAACTGCTACGAGTTTGTTTTATGCGTGAATCGTCTAAGCATTGCTTGCTATGTTTTTAGTTTTTTTAATGAGGTGATATGCAAAGGTGCCCTTGGCCAAATTTAGAAACTTCTGAGATTTATATTCAGTATCATGATAATGAATGGGGTGTTGCATCTTACGATGATGCGCATCTTTTTGAAATGTTTATTTTGGAATCGTTTCATTGTGGTTTGTCATGGCTTTTGATTTTGAAAAAAAGAGAACATTTTCGCAAGGCTTTTGATAATTTTGACCCGCACATCATGGCTAAATATGATGATGCCAAAGTAGCAGAACTGATGCAAAATGCAGATATTGTGCGCAATAAGGCAAAGATTTTGGCGAGTATTTGTAATGCTCAAAGTTATCTTAAGGTTGTGCAAGAATTTGGGAGCTTTTCTGCATATATATGGAGTTTTACCCAAGGAAAAATTATCTACGCGCCTTTTGATGGAGTTACAACGCGCAGTGCGCTTTCGGATGCTTTTGCAAAAGATGTGAAAAAGCGAGGCTTTAAGTTTATGGGAACAGTAACAGCCCATTCATATCTTGAGGCCGTTGGCGTTATGAATAATCACGCACTGAACTGTTTTAAATGTGAGAGCTTAGACAATAAATAAAAACGTATTTAATCAGCACTGAAAAAAA
>CAYJHU010000282.1:0-2921 GCA_964369655.1 uncultured Desulfovibrionaceae bacterium
GAGACCTCTGCATAATTCATTATGCAGAGTCTCATGGAGCATAAACGCTAGTTTGTGCGATCGAAAATCAAAAGTAGGCGCAATTTATTTGCGCCGATAAACGATTGATTTTCGTGCCTTTACCTCTGCACGTTTGATTTTAGACTTTAAGCGATTTCTAAAGTTTTACTGGCAAAGTTATATTTGAAAATAATTGTGCAGAGGTCTCGATGCTGAAAAGCACATTTACACATATTTTTTGGAAAGCAACGCTGTCTAAAGAAAACACCATAAGTAAATTCTGATTTATTTTGCTCCGTTCTAAGTTTTCCTCGCAAAAAAATTCATTAATCAACACATAAAAACTCAAATCCAAGCTAAAAAGCTAAACGCAAAATCATTGCTTGTAATTATTTTTTTTCTTGTGTACTTTGCCTTAGCGGAAGAATCTTTAACTGTATAAACCTATTGAGGAAATCGAAATGAAATTAATGAAAATATGCTTGGCTTTGGCCATCATGCTAACAAGCTTTGCGTTTGTAAATGAGGCAGAAGCGCAACGTCGCTTAGTTATTCAGAATGACACAAATGAAACTATCTATGTAGCCTATTCTTTTTTAAACCAGCATAATGTATGGGAAAGAAGAGGCTGGCAAGAAATTAGAGCAAAAAGCCCACTGCGCTATACGTTAAATAGTAATAACAATACTATGTATGTTTATGCACGCTCAAAAAGCAGAGAGTGGCAAGGCTATGAGGGAGACCCTAACTCTATTTGGCTCACAGTTGTTAATAGAAATTTTGTAGTTAAAGGAAAAGCAAACCCTTCAGGCCCTGGACAGCGTCAAGTTCTTTTTGACGCCTTGATTATTGAAAGCGGCACAGACTTCAATGTTACTTATTATGCAAATCAATCCCACGACTAGCAGGCTCTTGAAAAGCAACAATCTGAGTCGTCATATTTATAGGGCGCTGATATAAGCCAGCGTCCTTTTTTAGAAGCCATACTCAACATAAGCATGAAATTTTAAACGTTTATCACTATCTCTTATTAGATTCTCTCTCAAAAGCGAAAGAGCGCCTACGACTTTACTTTTCATGCGTCCTGTTGCCTTTTCTATAAAAACATGCTTTTATATAGCCATAATATAACCTTAACATATTGTGTTCAAGAGCCAACAATTCTTTAACCTAGGAGCGAGAAGATGAAGAAATTTTTTTTATTTGCACTGATTGCTTTTATCTTTTTGCCATTTGCAGCAAAAGCTGAAACTCAATACATGCCCGATGTTTGGATTGGCTTTAAGATGAACATACGCGATTACCATCAATTTAGCGGAAATGTTGATAGCTTAAACCTTTCGCGCGATAGCTCCAACAGAGAAAAAATTTATAATACAGGCTTAGAGGCATTCAAAAAATATATAGTCAAAGACGCCAAATTTGATAATGTGGCATTTAAGTATGAAAAAGATAGAATTAGTATTTATAATAAAACACTTAAAGAAGAAAAACTTGGCTATACAAGATCAATGGCGCAAGCTAATGAAATAGTAAACAAAGAAATCGTCAAAGATTATGGGGAAAGAGCAGGCTATTTTTATTGTGAATTTAAGGTAAAACAAAGTGAAGATATTGTCCTCTACGAATTTTCTATATCCTACAGTTTAAATAGCACACTAACTACCCGTATGTATTATAGAACCATAGAATTTTCCACAAAGGAAAATATTGTAAATGCTCTTTCAAAAGAATTAGAAGAGGGAATAAAAGCTGTAGGAGAAAGCCTTGCTGCTCTTAAAAAATTTCCTAAAGCGAGTAGTTAGTGAAAGTTTTACGACAATTATTTCAAGCTATTATCAATAGCATACGTGAAGGAATTCAGATATCAAAAGACTTATTTCCTTCGATTATCTGCATCGTTATTGTATTAAAAATATTACAAGAACTCGGCCTTGTGCGCTACCTTGCACTGCCTTTAGAACCCATCATGGGCCTTATGGGCTTACCTGCAGAGCTAGGTATAGTTTGGGCGGCTGCAATCCTTAACAGTGTCTACTCAGCCCTAGTAATTTTACCCAGCGTCCTTTTAAACATTCCCGACCTTACTGTTGAACAAGCCACTGTGCTTGGGCTTATTATTCTTATTGCCCACTCACTTATTTTAGAAACACGCATTGCTGGCCAGTGCGGCCTTTCCATGCGTTTTCAGTTTTGTTTACGATTTTTTACAGCAATTTTTGCTGGTATTGCTTTGCACTGGATATGCTCTGTTTTTAACATTTGGCAAGGAAAAGCAACAATTTACTTACTACAGCAAGAAGCTACCACTACCTGGACAGCTTGGGCCATAAGTGAATTTTGGAATCTTCTACACATATTTATCATCATTTGCTGTGTAATGCTCTTTACACGAACCATCAACTATCTAAAAATTTCTTACTATTCTGGCATATTACTCGCACCAATTTTGCGCTTAGTGGGCATCTCTAAGGCAGGAACCAATGTCATCGTAGTAGGCTTAAGTATTGGTATATTGTATGGAGCCGGCGTCATTATCAAGGAAAGCAAAGACGGAACGCTTTCTAAGGCCGATAGCTTTGCTGCCATGAGTCTTATGGGCATTGCCCACGCACTGATCGAAGATACGTTTTTATTCATGTTTATAGGTGGTTCTTTGTGGGGACTGCTGGTTTTTCGTTTTATTATAGCTGTAATTGTCGGCGTACTTATTAAGCAATTTTATCCGCAAGAACATATCTACCCGTTAAAAAGTTAAGTTGTTTATAGACTTTTAAATTTTTCTGGGGGAAGGAACTTTTTGAAAAAAAGTTCCTTCCCCCATCCTCAAAAACTTTTCATTGCGATGACATTTATCAATAAATCTAAATCGCGGCGCATGGTTTTATGTATTTTTAAACCTTAAATAATTTATTTTAAGA
>CAYJHU010000283.1:0-2875 GCA_964369655.1 uncultured Desulfovibrionaceae bacterium
TTTCTTTATTCATGTGTAATAGATTGCAAATCAAGGCGGTATTTTTGGGCTTTGCGAACCACGGTGGATTGGCTTACCTTAAGTCTTTTTGCTGCTTTATAGGTACTGCCAAGTTCTTGTAAGGCTGAGCTGATAAGATTTTTTTCTAGCTGTTCAATGGTTTCTTTTAGGCCGGTATGAATGGCATAGTTGGCAAGGTTGGGGGTAGAGATTTCTGCCAAAAAGTACGAAGGCAAATCTTCCATACGAAAAATATCGCTTTCGCACATGGTGTGCAGATATTGCACAAGTGCTCGTAATTCACGGATATTTCCAGGCCATGCATAGGCAGTTAAGGTAGAGAGTACGGAAGGTGCAAAGTTTCGTTTACAGTCTTTACCTTCCATGATGTGTAAGAAATGATAGATGAGTTCCGGTATATCTTGCGGGCGTTCGCGCAGTGCGGGCACCTCTATGGGCAAAACACGTAAGCGATAGAAGAGATCTTGCCTAAACGTGCCTTGTGCCACCATTTCTTCTAAGTTTTTATTGGTGGCGGCAATGATGCGAGCACTGTTTTTGAGTGATTTTGCACCGCCAATACGCCTAAAAGCACCATCGTCAAGTACATGCAAAAGAGTAGCCTGCATGGGAAGTGGCAGCTCTGCAATTTCATCCAAAAAGAGAGTGCCGTTTGCTGCAAGTTCAAAAACTCCCTTTTTTCCTTCGCGCAGTGCACCAGTAAAAGCCCCGCGCTCATAGCCAAAGAGTTCTGATTCAACGAGTTGAGCAGGAATACCACCACAATTAAGGGCAATGAAAGGCTCGTCACTGCGTGCGCTAATTTCATGGATGCGCCGAGCGGCGAGGCTTTTTCCTGTGCCTGTATCTCCAAAAATAATGCAAATGGCGTCATTTTTTGCGGCTTTTAAGATGTTTTGCCGTAAAGAAATGGTAGCTTCGCTAATTCCAACTATGCCGTAATTTTCAAGGGATTCAAGCTTGGCTTTGTAATTTTTATTGGCTCTTTCAAGCTCACCAAGACGAGATTGCATGGTATCAAGCTCTGTAATGTCGCGAATAATTGCGATGACGCGCCATACATTACCATTTTCATCAAAAATTGGCGTACTTGTATTCAAACATCGTCTGCCATTGGCATAATCGTCAAACATGGTCACGGTATGTTTTTCTTCGAGGGCGCGTAGGGTAACGCAGGCGGTGAACTTTAGGTTTTCCATGGCCTCGGTAACGTGCTTGCCTATGACGTCTTCATGGCGAATATCGGCAATGCGCTCCATGGCTTTGTTGATGCGTAGGGTAATGCCCTTGGCATCAATAACCCAAATTCCATCATGGATAGAGTCTAAAAGTGCCGCTTGTTCTCGCTCATGAAGTGCCGATGTGTTGCTCATGCTTGTCCTTGTTACTCTTATTTACTATTGATTCATATTTGCATTGCCAGTGCAATGTGCCCTCACTTATACACAGGGCTTTTGCGAAAATCAATGCATTTTTGCATTGTTTACAGTTTTGGTCGCAAAAGTGAAGCGTTGAAGCAAATAAAATAAGTGCTGTAATTTTAATATAATAAAATATTTTTTTGGCAAATTTTGAAAGTTTAATATACTTTGGTACACGGCTTGCTACATTTGTAACAAGTGTATTTTCACATAAGCATGGACAAAGTGTGCATGCACACATTAGGGGCAGGGCTTTAGCTCTCATCAAGAATAATTTCACCATTTCGGAGGACAACAATGGCACAGTTAGATGATAAAACCAAGGCAGAACTCATAGCATTGGATAAAAAACACGTTTGGCATCACCTTACTCAGCACAAAGTTTACGAAAATGCAGATCCTGCTATTTACGTAAAAGGCGAAGGCATGCGTATTACAGACATCAACGGAAACACTTTCCTTGATTCAGTTTCCGGTGGTGTATGGACAGTAAACGTAGGCTATGGCCGTAAAGAAATTGTGGATGCAGTGAGTGCACAGCTTATGGATATGTGTTACTTTGCCAATGGCGTTGGTAACATTCCTACCATTAAGTTTACTGAAAAGTTGCTGAGCAAAATGCCTGGTTTGAGCCGCGTATATCTTTCTAACTCTGGCTCCGAAGCTAATGAAAAAGCCTTCAAGATTGTTCGTCAGATTGGTCATATGAAGCATGGCGGCAAAAAAACCGGCATCTTATACCGCGCCCGTGATTACCATGGTACCACCATTGCTACCTTAAGCGCCGGCGGCCAATTCGAGCGTCGTAACCAATATGGTCCTTTCTGCCCAGGTTTTTATGAGTTCCCTGATTGTGATCCTTATCGTTCCAAGTTTGGTGATTGTGCTGACCTTGGTGTAAAGCTTGCCATGCAAATGGAAGAAGTAATTCTTTCCGTTGGTGCTGATGAGCTTGGTGCTGTTATTGTTGAGCCCATGACTGCAGGCGGCGGTATCCTTGTACCACCAGCCGGTTACTATGAAACCATCCAAGAGCTTTGCAAAAAGTACAACCTCTTGTTGATTGTTGACGAAGTTGTGTGCGGTCTTGGCCGTACCGGTAAATGGTTTGGCTACCAACACTTTGGCATTAAGCCAGACATGGTAACCATGGCTAAGGGTGTTGCCAGCGGATATGCTGCTATCTCTTGCACCGTAACCACCGAAGAAGTTTTCCAAGACTTCGTAAACGATCCTACCGATCCTGATGCTTTCTTCCGTGACATCAGTACCTTTGGTGGTTGCACAGCTGGCCCAACTGCCGGTCTTGTGAACATGCAAATCATTGAAGACGAAAAATTAATGGAAAATGCCGCTGCCATGGGCGACTATCTTTTAGATGAACTTAACAAATTAAAAGATACCCATCCAAGCATTGGTGATGTACGCGGTAA
>CAYJHU010000284.1:0-2864 GCA_964369655.1 uncultured Desulfovibrionaceae bacterium
CGTTAGAAAGGTTTTTTCTTGCTACCCATTCGAGTAAGTCTAATTTTTACAGCCATGTAAAATTCTACCATTTGATTTTTATATGATACACATCTTACAAAAAAAGTTCAAGACGTGTGTCAAAATTTCTATAATGCAACTCAAAGTCCGCAGTATACCATAAACAATCTTAAAAGCAAATATTAATTACACGAATTGTAACACGTCTATTTAATAGGCTTTTTAGGATTTATTTCTTTTTTTTCTGCCTTTTGACCTTGGGGTCACGTTTTTTTACTTTTTTGGTGGCACTTTTTGTTCTGCCACCACCTAGACCGGGCATTCCTGGCATTCCACCCATACCTGGCATGCCGCCCATGCCGGGCATTCCACCCATGCCGCCCAAAGCGGACATATCAGGCATGCCACCACCAAGGCCTTTGGGCATACGCATGCCTTTTCCGCCGCCGCCCATGACATTTTTCATCATTTGGCGCATTTGATCAAATTGTCGTAACATTTGATTAACTTGCTGAACGGTTACGCCGGCGCCTTTGGCAATACGTGCACGTCGACTCCCATTTAAAAGGTCGGGATTGCGACGCTCTTTCATGGTCATGGAGTTAATGATGGCTTCGGTACGTGCCATTTCTTTTTCCGGCACTGCGCCGCCGGCTTCAGCCAGCTTTTCACGAATGCCACCAAGGCCGGGAATCATCTTTAAGATGCTGTCCAAAGAGCCCATTTTTTTGATGCTACGCATTTGCGTGCGAAAATCTTCAAGGTCAAATTTGGCCTTTTGCATTTTCAAAGCCATGGCTTCAGCATCTTTAGCGTCAATGCTTTCTTGTGCTTTTTCAACCAAGGAAAGCACATCACCCATGCCCAAAATACGCCCTGCTATACGGTCGGGATGAAACACTTCCATTTCAGAAAGTTTTTCACCAAGACCCACAAATTTAACCGAGGCACCTGTCACGGATTTAATGGATAAAGCCGCACCCCCGCGAGCATCACCGTCCATCTTGGTAAGCACAACGCCGGTAATGCCAAGCTTTTCGTTAAAAACTTCCGCCACGGTAACCGCATCTTGTCCGGTCATTGCATCGGCCACAAATAAAATTTCTTGTGGATTAACTGCGGCCTTAATGGATACAAGCTCTTGCATAAGATTTTCATCCACATGCAAGCGACCGGCAGTATCAATCAAAAGTACCGAGGCGCCGCTTTCTTTTGCTTCGGCATAGGCCTTTTTGGCAATGTCCACGGGATTCATGTCCGTTGTAGAAGCATAGCACGGCAGGTCAAGCTGCTTGGCAAGGGTTTGCAATTGATCAATAGCCGCAGGACGATAGACATCAGCCGGCACAAGATAAGGCTGCATTTTTTGCTTGCGCAACATGGCGGCAATCTTACCGGAAGAGGTGGTTTTACCAGAACCTTGCAAGCCAACCATCATAATGACGGCAGGTTTTTCGCCTTTAAGGTTAAGGCCGGTGGTTTCGCCGCCAAGCAGTTCAACAAGTTCATCGTGAACAATTTTCACAACTTGTTGCGCTGGGCTCACCCCTTTAGTCACTTCTTGACCAAGGCATTTTTCGCGCACGGTATCAACAAAGCTTTTGACAACCTTGAAGTTTACGTCAGCTTCAAGCAAGGCTAAGCGTACTTCGCGCAAACCCTCTTGAATATTTTCTTCACTAAGCTGGCCACGTCCACTGATATTACGAAATACCGTTGAAAGTCTGTCTGAAAGGCTCTCGAACATATATACCTCAAAAATTATCTTATCGTAAAAGCATGCAAATATGAAATGACACCTAGATTGTCAAGAAGAAAAGTTTTTAGTGGGTCTTGGCTATTGTTATTCTAATTTGGGAGACGCTGCCTCCCAAACCCACCGCCAAAGGTGGTTAACCCCTTTGGAAACCCTACATGCGCCCCTTTCAACAAGTTGAAGAGGGCGGATTTTTATTATAAATACCCTTATTAAAAAAACAAATTTTCTATAAAGAAAATTTATATGAAAGTTTTTTGAAGGGGCCGACCCAACGGGCGCGAAGCGTTTGCGTTAACGAGCTTGCGAGTTTTACGCAAATCGAGAGCAAAGCGGTCTGGGGGGACACTTTTTTTCAAAAAAGTGTCCCCCCAGAAAAATTCAAATTAGAATACCATGCCTTGACCAACGGCATTTGTTTTTTTTACCCTTGCCAAAGCAAAAAGAGTACTTATATAGAGCAATAACATAAGTAGTTAAAATTGCCCGATTAAAATTGCATTGACATTTCTTGTTTTTTTGTCTATACGTATCTTTTAAGTTCAACAACAATCACAAACGTTTACGAGGATAGTATGCCTACAAATTTTGGCAAAGCCCTGACCTTTGATGACATCTTATTGCTGCCTGGTTATTCCGAAGTCACCCCTGACCTTGTGGATATTAGCTCTGAGCTGACAAAATCCATCCCTTTACGCATTCCCATGCTCTCTGCCGCCATGGACACGGTGACCGAGTCAGCCATGGCCATTTCTATGGCGCGTATGGGCGGTATTGGTATTGTTCATAAAAACATGAGCATCGAAAAACAGCGCCTGCAAATTGAAAAAGTAAAAAAATCTGAAAGTGGGATGATTTTAGACCCCATCACCGTTAAATCTTACGACTCCGTACAAAAAGCGCTGGATTTAATGGCAGAATACCGTGTTTCCGGTTTGCCCGTAGTGGACGACGGAAAGCTTGTAGGTATTTTGACCAACCGCGATGTGCGCTTCATTGAAGACGGCACAAGCACACGCGTGCATGAGGTGATGACTTCTAAAAATCTTGTCACTGTACCCATGGGCACCACCCTTAGCGAAGCTCGCGAGCATTTGCACACACACCG
>CAYJHU010000285.1:0-2829 GCA_964369655.1 uncultured Desulfovibrionaceae bacterium
TAGCGTTTATGCTCCATGAGACCCTGCATAATGAATTATGCAGAGGTCTCAAATGAATGCACCACTCTTACAAGTGAATACGCTTTTAGTCAAACAAAAAAGCCAATTTTCCAGCAAGTGAAAAATTGGCTTTCGCTATAAAATTTAGTAGATATGAATTATTTAGAGTATAATTCGATGGCGAGGATTTCGTTTACATCTACTGGAATTTCGTCACGGCCGGGCATTCTTGTGAGCTTGCCGCGTAAGTTTTCCAAATCGCGCTCAAGGTACAGTACGCCACTGCCAGCTTGATCAGCAATATTTTGATGAATTTTATCCATGCGGTTTGACTTGGCTGCAACGCTGATAACATCATTAACCTTTACGGAATATGAAGGAATATCAACTTTTTTGCCATTTACCAAGATGTGACCATGGTTAACAAATTGACGAGCTTGACGGATGGATTTTCCAAGACCAAGACGATAGACAATGTTGTCAAGACGGCACTCTAGCATTCTAAGCAATGCATTACCGGTAATTTCTTTGCTCATTTGGCTCTTTTCAATGTAACGTCTAAATTGACCTTCCAAGATGCCATAATAAGCCTTAATTTTTTGCTTTTCAATCAACTGCTTAGCATAGTCAGATTGTTTGCGTGCGGGTCTTCCAGCTTGTCCAGCTCTATTCATGGCATTGGGATGTCCGCAAACATTAACGCCAAGGCGACGACAAAGTTTGAAGCGAGGTTCTCTACGTGTAGCCACGTGCATTCTCCTTATAAAATCATTTTTAAAATAGCAGGCTACAGTTATTACAGCAAGCCCGTTGTGCTTTATAAACATCAGACCAATTTAATGTGAGCCAGCAAAAAAGAAGAAAATTCATATAAACGCAAGCGCACAAACCCCATAAGGGGTAACGGCCAAAACAGAATGTTGTTACTAGTGAAAATTACAGCTCATGTCAAGAAAAAATTGCGGATATGGCAAAGAAAAGTTTTCTGCATGTTTTTTAAAACTATCTTGTTTCATTTAAATAACTGCTTAGCCATGCTGTGGCAAGTAAAATTTTTTTTATAATATTTTTTGCTATCCCTTGCAAAGTTACTTGCGACTTGCGCAACAGAGCACAAGCACCTATACTGGGCGCAGAGCATACGGCTTTTGTACAATTCATCGCATGAACATCTTAACATAGGAGAAAGTATGGAAAAATTACGCATTCAAACCCATATGCGCGTGAGCATGCAAGACATCACCGGCGAAGTGCAAGCCCTTATGCGCCAAAAAGCTGATATTTGGTCAAGCGGCGCCTTGGTACTCTATTCACCGCATACAACCTGCGGCCTCACAGTCAATGAAGGCGCAGATCCCGACGTAGCCATTGACATGAAGGGCTTTTTTAATACGCTTGTGCCGCAGTCTGCTCATTTTCGCCATGCAGAGGGCAATAGCGATGCCCACATTAAAACCAGCATCTTTGGCCCTTCCCTAACTTTCATTGTAGAAGATGGTCGTATACAGCTTGGTACTTGGCAGCATATTTATTTATGCGAGTGCGATGGCCCTCGCGCTCGTGAACTTTGGGTGCAATTTTTACGCAGTGAATAAAAACAATATGCAGCACATGCATTGGATAATCCATGTGGACATGGACGCCTTTTATGCCTCCATTGAACAATTGGATAATCCCCTCTTACGCGGTAAGCCCGTGGCGGTGGGTTCCGACTCAGCGCGCGGCGTGCTCTCTGCTGCGTCCTATGAAGCGCGAAAATTTGGCGTGCGCTCGGCCATGCCCTCCGGTATGGCAAAAAAGCTTTGTCCTGAGTTGATTTTTGTTTCCGGACGCATGCGACGCTATAAAGAGCTTTCAAGCATTGTCATGCAAAGCTTAGAAAATTTTTCCCCTTGCGTTGAGCCTGCTTCCATTGATGAAGCCTACCTTGATGCCACCGGCCTTGAGCGGCTCTTTGGTAATATTGAAGAGCTTTGCGCCAAGATACAAAAAACTATTTTTGAGGCTACCGGCGGACTGACCGCATCCCTTGGCGCTGCACCCAAGAAATTTCTTGCCAAAATAGCCTCAGATATAAATAAGCCCCACGGCATATATGTGCTTTATCCTGAGAAAATAGATGATTTTTTACAAAGCCTACCCGTTCAAAAAATCCCAGGCGTCGGTAAAAAATTTATGCAAGAATTGCAAAAGCTCGGTATACGCTTTGCCACAGATGTGCATAAATTTCCCATGCAGTATTGGGAAGAGCGCTTTGGTAAATCCGGACTCATGCTCTGGCACAGGGCACATGCGCATGATGACAATACCGTCAATCCCAACACCGACCCCAAGAGCGAAAGTGCTGAAATTACTTTTAATGAAGACACTGCCGATATAGATTTTTTACACAAAATGCTTTTTGCGCAGGCTGAGCGCGTAGGCGGCTCCCTACGCAAGCAAAGTCTTTTTGGGCGCACCATTACCCTTAAAGTAAAATATGCCGATTTTAGCCAAATTACCCGTTCACGCACCCTGCCCCAAAGCACCAACGGCACGCAAACAATTTTTAGCATAGCTTGCGAGCTTTTGGCAGCCCTCACGCTCAAGCAAAAAGTGCGTCTCATTGGTCTTGGTGTCTCCGGCTTTGCACAAGAAGCCGAGCAAGGTTTACTCTTTAGCACCAAAAATCAAGAGGAAGACCAAAAGCATGCCAAGCTTGATGCAACCCTTGACACCCTACGCCAGCGTTTTGGCAAGAGTGCTGTAGTGCGCGGGCGTCTTTTTGAAGAATAATGGTTAGATTTTATTTTTGGGAGGCGCTGCCTCCCAAACCCACCGCCAAAGGGG
>CAYJHU010000286.1:0-2806 GCA_964369655.1 uncultured Desulfovibrionaceae bacterium
CGGAAAATTCTTCTATTTAGCATATCTACTTACTATTCAGTATAACGTACTAAAAATAGCGCACTCGAGCTTCCAAAGGGGATTATCCCCCCTAAAAAACTACAACCAGCCTCTATTTTTATAATCCGTATAAGTTTCTTGCAGACCGTCCTGCAAAGACATTTTGGGCTCAAAGCCTAGCTCTTCTTGAAATCTTTGCCCATTGCACATCCAGCCGCTGACACGAGACTCACGGTATTTATCAAAAGTCCATGAGGGCATGCGCTTGCCAAAGAGCGAAAGCACAGCGCCCATGCCCGTACTGCACGCAGCCGTTAAAGCAAGAATGCAGTGTGGCATCTTCACGCAAAAAGCTTTCTTACCCATAATTTCTGCCATTAGCAAGCCTAGGCCCTTCATGGTATAATGTTCATTAAAGGCGTTTTCGCCGTCATTGCAGTGATATACACCCTTAGCTTCGGGTTTTAAGGCACAAAGTACGGCATTTGCCATATCGCTGCCATGAATGAGCGATACGGGAAATTCACGCCACATGCCGGGGCTGACCACAAGCCCCATGGCCGCGCTTTTGAAATATGGCAAAAGTCCCTTATCGCCGGAACCATAAATAATGGGGGGGCGCAAGATGACAAGCGCATCCCCGCAATGCCGCCCAAGAGCTTCTTCGCTTAAATATTTTGACCAGCCATAAGCAGAAATGGGACTTGGCAATACATCGTCCCTAACCGCTTGTGCGCTATAATTTGACGAAAAAGGCGCCATGGGGCCGCTGGCCGCCAGCGAAGAGATAAGCACCACGCGCTCAATCTTATGCCGTGCAATGGCCTGCCCCAAAAGCGAAGCCGCGCGTACATTTTTGAAATAGTCTTGCCAAAATACACCGGAAAGCAGCGCCGCCGCATGGATGACCATATCCTGCCCCTCAAGCGCCTCGTCAAGTCCCTCGCCCGTGCCAAGGTTTGCTTCTTTAATAATTACGGAGCTTGGCAAAACATCGCGCTTGGAGCTTTGGCGCACAAGGCATGTTACTTGCGTGCCATGCTCTTTGATGCATTCCTCAAGGGCTTTGAGGATATGTTGCCCCAAAAAACCTGTGCCCCCTGTGAGCAAAATTCTTTTATTATATAAATATTCTAAAGACATGGTTCTATGAGTTCCTTTCGGTAAATGCGATAACGCTTGTTAAGATTACCGCCAAAATCTTCCAGCATGGTGTTGACCGGCACATTGTCTTCCAAAAGCCATGAGCCCTCAACCGATTTAAAATGCTCCATTTTTTCAGCCCGTTCAAGCATATAATTAAATAAAAGCAAGGGTAAGCCCATAAGCCTAAATTTTTCACGCACGCCAAAAAGTACCATGCGGTACGTTCCGCGAATTTCCTTGCGTGCGCGCCATAAGTGCCATGGGGCGGTGATTCCTATTTTTCCGTTAAGGCGTTTTAGGAGTGGGTTCATATCCGGCAAGGCCAACATACCGCCGGCAGGCTCCCCTTTATGATAAAAAAGTACAAAAAATTCCGGGTCCAAAATACTTTTTAAGGATTCAACATGGTTTTTTGCTTCAGGCAAAGACATGGGAGTAAATCCCCAATTTTGTGCCCAGCTTTCCTTAAAAATATCCAGCATGCAATGAATATCCTCCCGCATGGTAGCCTTGGCGGCGCGGCGCCATGTAAATTCTTTGCGCTCCTTAATTACTGCTATTTGCTCGCTGAGCCAAGCGGGCACTGCCAGCGTATCTCTGTGCAATGTATAGGCAAAAAGATCTTGCTCTTTATGGAAACCACATTCTTCGATTATTCTAGGATAATAGGGATAATTCCACGGCATCATAATACAAGGCTCAAGCTCAAAGCCACTGACCAACACGCCGCAAGTATAGTTGGTGGACGGGTTCAGCGGCCCGCGCATAAATTCCATGCCCTCTGCTTTAAGCCACGTTGCCGCTGCATCAAAAAGCGCCCTCGCCGCCTGAGCATTCTCCTCACATTCAAAAAAACCCCATGCGCCGCATTTTTCACCGGCATAGGCATTGTAGGTTTCATCCACAATGGCCGCAATGCGCCCCACCACGCGCTCGCCTGCATAGGCAAGGAAAAGCTCACGCCGTGCATTTTCCCAAAAAGGATGCGCATCAGGCGTAAGGAGTTTTTTTTCATCCTTAATGATGGGCGGTACATAATGCTCTGCACCTGCATACAGCGTAAAAGGAAATTCAATAAAGCGCGTAAGGTCGGCTGCGCTTTGTACTACGCTGATACGCACGGGATTTTTTTCTGACATATATATTCCGTATAATTAAATTAATTTTTCTCTTTCCAAGGATGAGAAAAAAATTCTCTCAAAAACTTGTCATTTGTATAAGATGAGATTATTTTAAAAGGCAGTCGTAGTTTTTGCGCGAACAAAAGCCACGGCCGGCAAGATGGATTGACATCCCCTTTATGTGCGATTGCCAATTGGTGAACAAATTATGACCCGTACCAGCGACTATCTGATACGGGTCAACTCTTAATAAGCTTTAGCAGCTATTAACAGGACAAGCATCAGACCGATGACGGTAGCATAAATAAGCTTCCGCATGACGACACCCTCCTTTCTCGCTAGTAGCGAGCCTTACACCTTGCCGATGTAAAAAGAAGGGCAATCGCACAGAAGGGAATGTAGACTTTTTTGCTTTACGACGCAAGTTTTAAGAAAGTGCGCGCTGTTTACACGACAGCACACTGTCAATTTAAATTTTTTTTAGGGAAACCTTCCTTAAAAAAGTTCCCCCAAAATCAAATCCTACTACAATCTCTTAA
>CAYJHU010000287.1:0-2781 GCA_964369655.1 uncultured Desulfovibrionaceae bacterium
TAACTCAGGAGGATTCGACAATGGAAGCTGTGCTCGTTTCCGGCATTGCCTATGATAAAGATCAAGCTCGTGTCACCTTGCATGGCGTACCTGATCAACCAGGTATAGCTGCGGCCATCTTTGGCCCTCTTTCCGAAGGGGGCGTGCTTGTAGACATGATTATTCAAAACACAAGTCTTGACGGCATTACCGACATGACTTTTACCATTTCGCGTAAGGATTTACCAAAAACCCTTGAAATTTGCGAAAAAATAAAAAATGAAATCAAAGCCCAAGGTGTGCTTCACGATACGCAAGTGGCCAAAGTTTCTGCCATTGGCGTTGGTATGCGCAATCATAGCGGTGTGGCGGCTTCTGCTTTTGAAGCTCTGCGCGAAGAAAACATAAATATTCTAATGATTAGCACCTCAGAAATTAAAATTACCATTCTTATCGAAGAAAAATATGTAGAACTTGCCGTGCGTATTTTACATGATAAGTTTGGACTTGACTGGGACATAGGTGCCTAATTGAGCGTTCAAACAGTATAAAGCTTATTTAATATAGCTATTTATTAAGCCAAGGTGCGTATGTGGTGAACATACAAACCTTGGTTTTTTAACATTCATTGTCAAGATGTTAATTCATAAAGTTCATTGACACAGTATCTTTTCTTGTGTATTCTTTGCGGAAACAGGCTGTTGTGGCCTCAACTATGGAAAAAACCCCTTTATTTAACGCCATTACTCGAAGGAGGCAATATATGAGTCTCAATAGGCGTGATTTTGTAAAATTGTGTACAGGCTCTGTGGCAGGATTTGGCGTAGCCCAAATGTTCCACCCCGCAGTGAAAGAGGCGCTTGCTGCTGATGCTGGCGACGGTCGCCCCGATGTTATTTGGATCCAAGGACAAGGCTGTACCGGCTGTTCTGTGACCTTGCTTGACACTGCAAACCCCACCATCGCCGATGTGCTTTTAAAGGTTATTAGCCTTGAGTATCATCCAACCGTTATGGCTGCAGAAGGCGAGCAATCTATCGATCATATGCGCAGTATTGCTAAAGCCAAAAAAGGCCAATACTTTGTTGTGGTTGAAGGTGCTATCCCTGTAGCAGCCGACGGCAAATACTGTGTTGTTGGCGAAACCCACGAAGATGGTAAGCATCATGAAATTATGATGACTGACCTTACCAAGGAATTGGCTAAAGGCGCTGCTGCTGTTTTAGCTGTTGGTACATGTGCTTCTTATGGCGGTATTCCTGCTGCAAAAGGCTCACTTACCAAGGCCATGGGCGTGGGTGCTTTCTTGAAGGAAAATAAAATTGCTACCCCTGTAGTAAATATTTCCGGCTGTCCTCCTCAACCAGATTGGATTGTAGGTACTATCGCACTTGCATTAAAGCTTGTGGGCGAACTCGGACTTGAAAAAGGCCTTGGCGAAGTTGTCAAAGCTCTTGATTCTGACGGACGTCCAAAGCCTTTCTATGGCGAAAATGTGCATGAAAATTGCCCATTCGTTGAACAATTCGACGAAGGCAAAATGAGCGCAGTAATTACTGATAAGAGTGGTTGTCGCTATGATTTGGGCTGTAAGGGGCCTGATGCATATTGCGACTCATTTAAGCGTTTGTGGAACGGTGTTAACTGGTGTGTGGCCAATGCAACATGCATTAGCTGTACGGCCCCCGGCTTCCCGGATGCTTCATCCCCATTCTACTCTAACTAGTCTGCTTTAAGGAGGCATATATGGCTAAAACAACTATAGCCATCGATCCCGTCACCCGTATTGAAGGCCACCTCAAAGCTGAGGTTGTGGTCGAAAACGGAAAAGTGGTGGATGCAAAGGTTTTTGGTGGAATGTATCGTGGATTTGAAAACATCCTCAAAGGACGTGACCCACGTGACGCCACTCAAATTGTTCAGCGTATTTGTGGGGTTTGCCCAACATCTCACGCCATGTGCTCTGCCGGTGCACAAGATGATGCTTTTAAGGTAAAAATTACAGAAAGCGGTCGCTTGACTCGTAACCTTATTCTTGGCGCCAACTATTTGCAATCGCACATTTTACACTTCTATCACTTGGCTGCCCTTGACTATGTTGAAGGCCCAAATACAGCACCTTTTGTGCCACGCATGGCAAAGCCAGACTTGCGCTTGCCACCAGAAGTAAACAAAGTTGGTGTTGACCAATACCTTGAAGCCCTTGAAGTGCGTCGTATTGCACACCAAATGGTAGCCTTGTTTGGCGGTAGAATGCCGCACGTACATGGCATCGTGCCTGGCGGTGCAACACAAATTCCTACCAAGGAAGCTCTTACCGAGTATGCTGCACGCTTTAAGGTTGTTCAAGACTTTGTTAATAACAAATACTTGCCTGTTACCTATCTTGTGGGTTCGGTCTACAAAGACCTCTTCTCCCAAGGCCATGGCAGCATGAATGCTTCCTGCTTTGGTGTATTCCCACTTGATGGCGACGCCAAGAGCTTCTTGCTCAAACCAGGTGTCTTCATCAATGATAAGGATCAACCTTTTGATCCTAAGAAAGTTAAAGAGCAAGTTAAATACTCCTACTTTGACGATAAGACCACCGATAAGAACTTCATGGAAGCCGAAACCGTTGTTAACCCTGACAAAAAGGGCGCATACAGCTTCGTAAAAGCTCCTCGTTATGATGGTCACGTTATGGAAGTTGGCCCTGCCGCACGTATGTGGGTGACCAATCCTCCCATATCCCCAGTGGGCAAAAAGATGCTTAAAGAGCACTTTGGCCTTGACGTGAAAAACTTCCGCGATCTTGGCAAA
>CAYJHU010000288.1:0-2769 GCA_964369655.1 uncultured Desulfovibrionaceae bacterium
CTTACTTGTGCCTTTTGCTCTACCGCTTTTTCTTGCGGCGCTTTCTTTTCTTTTTTGGGCTTTTCCGCCTTTTGAGCTTTTTCCACTTCAATGCGCGGGAAAAGATTTGAGGCTTGCGCAAGGGTCACCCCAACTTCAAGAGCGCCCCAGCTTTCAATTTCGGCATTGATATCAATAGCATCGGCCTTTTGTCCCAATTGTTCCAGCATGGCAGTGGCAGCTTCCGGCATGACAGGCCACACAGCTATAGCTATTTTACGCAATGATTCAAGCAAGGTATACATAACAGCAGTGAGCCTTTCCATATTACCTTGTTTCGCCAGTGCCCATGGAGCTTCGGAATCAACATATTTATTCAGTGAGCGCACAAAATCCCATAAAGCATCTAAACCTTGCGACATGCGCATGGAGCCAAAAAGCTGAATATAATTTTGCAAAGCTTCCTTAGCGGCATCTTGCACAACTTGGTCATTGGCATGAGCCTGCATAGCTTTAGGCACAATACCATTAAAATATTTAGCATTCATAGAAAGCACACGGCTAAAAAGATTGCCAAGGTCATTGGCAAGGTCGGCATTAATGCGCGTAATCATGCTCTCTTCGGTGATGGAGGCATCGGCGCCAAAGTGCATTTCGCGCAAGAGAAAATAGCGGAAAGCAGAAAGGCCAAAGCGCTGGCTTGTTTCTAGGGGATCAACCACATTACCCAAGGATTTTGACATCTTGGTATCACGTACCAACCAATAACCATGTACATTTAAATGCTTGTATATGGGCAAATTGGCGGCCTTAAGCATGGTGGGCCAAAAGACGGCATGCGGCTTTAGGATATCCTTAGCCACTAAATGTTCAGCCGGCCAAAAGTCCTTATATTCGGCGCTTTCATTATCCGTACCGTTCCAGTCTATAGCACTGATATAGTTGATTAAGGCATCAAACCACACATAGCACACATAGTCCGTATCAAAGGGCAATTCAATGCCCCAGGTCAAACGTGATTTGGGGCGCGAAATACATAAATCCTCAAGGGCGCCGCTTTCCAGCATGGCGAGGACTTCGTTTTTATAGCGCTCCGGACGGATAAAGTCAGGATTTTGTTCAATATGTTCTTTAAGCCACGGTAAGTACTTTGACATTTTGAAGAAATAATTCTTCTCGCTGATAAATTCGGGCTTGTTTTGGTGTTGCGGACAAAGGCCGTCTTCCAATTCTTTTTCTGTATAAAAGCGCTCACAGCCATAGCAATAGTGCCCGCCAAATTCACCAAAATAAATATCACCGGCATCATACACCCTTTGCATAAATTTTTGCACGGTATCCTTATGCTTTTGGTCGGTGGTGCGGATAAATTTATCGTTGGCTATATGTAAATCTTTCCATAATTGCTGGAATTGACCACTAATATCATCCACAAAAGCCTGCGGAGCAAGGCCGGCCTTTTCTGCAGCTTGGACAATTTTATCACCATGCTCATCGGTGCCGGTAAGAAAAAGTGTCTTTTGTCCAAGGCATTTATGAAAACGCATCAAGGTGTCAGCCACAATGGTGGTATAAGCATGCCCAAGATGGGGCTTGGCATTAACATAATAAATAGGGGTGGTAATATAAAATGGGGCCACGGTAATATCCTTTTCTTATTTTTTACTGGGCTGTTTTTTGGGCGCAAGTCCAAAGACACCGCCATTATCTTGGCTGTCGCCGAGTTCGTCACTCTCGTCACTGTCTTCATTATCCTGCTTTGATCCATAATTTTTAAGGACATGCTTGTCACGCAAGGCATAAGGATCCTCGGTATAAGCATAGGCATCATCTTCAAGATTATCCAGCGTAACTACAAGCAAGCCATCATTGGGGTCCATTTTCTTTGCACTTTTGGGCGTAGAATTGCTTTGCGCCGGCTCTTCCGGACGTTTTGGACTAATGGCTTGCCATTCTTCGAGCGGCATTTCCACTTCTTCATTATTTTCATTGAGCACAGCCACAGCATTGCGGAACATATTGGTTCGCAATACCTTCAAAGGGCCGGCGCTGGTTTGATATTTTTTGCCGATTTTTGGGCATTGATTATGGAAATTATCATAATTTTCTTGCTCAAAAGAAAGACAACACAGCAAACGTCCGCAAATGCCGGAAATTTTCGTAGGATTAAGAAAAAGGCTTTGCTCTTTAGCCATACGAATGGTCACCGGTGCAAATTTGCGCAAATAGCGACGGCAACAACACACCATTCCGCATGAGCCAATGGCGCCCACCATTTGTGTTTCGTGGCGCACGCCAATTTGGCGCAGCTCAATACGTGTACGATATTCGCGCACAAGATCTTTAACTAGTTCACGAAAATCTATGCGTGAAGGCGCCGTGAAGTAAAAAATATATTTGCTCTTGTCAAAAAATATTTCCACATCCACAAGCTTCATGTCCAAACCACGCTCGACAATGCAGTTTTTGCAATAAGCAAAAGCCTGCTTCGTATCATGCGTAATATCCTGCGCCGTTTGGCAATCTTCGGCTGAAGCCATACGCAAAATGGGCGAAAGTTGCATGCCGTGCATCTCAAGGGGCACAGTTTCAAGCAGTATATCCACATGCCCAAAACCTATGCCTTGCTCTGTCTGCACAATGACGGCATTTCCTTCAGACAGCGGAATATCCGAAGTAAAGTAATAAAGTTGCCCATTTGCACGAAAGCGAATCCCAACAATCATATATATGCCTTATAAAATGCAATGCATTTTTTATAAATAGAATTTATGCTTAGTAAGCTTAGTA
>CAYJHU010000289.1:0-2767 GCA_964369655.1 uncultured Desulfovibrionaceae bacterium
TCACAGACATAAAAAGAAGTTCACAAGCGCAGTTTTTTTATATATTACATAAATATGCATGACATAAAAATCCCCTCAAGCATACGCCAAGCCCAGCAAGAGCTCAGTGTATTTTTGCAAAAAAATAATAGCGATGCACCGAACTTGGCGGCGCAACTCTTGCTTATGCAAGGCTTAGGCATGAGCAAAATACAACTTGTACAAAATGCACATACGCCCCTTTCCTTAGAGGCATGGCAACAGGTGCAAAGCTTTGCCCTGCGTCACGCAAAGGGAGAACCGCTAGCCTATATTTTGGGGCGCAAGGAGTTTTATGGGCATGATTTTTTTGTCACGCCAGATACGCTTATTCCGAGGCCGGAAAGTGAAGATGTGCTTGATGCTGCCATTAAAAATATGCCACGCGTAGATGGCACGCTGTATTTTGCTGACGTTGGTACAGGCAGTGGCTGTTTGGCCTGTACTTTTGCCATGCAAGTACCCAACTCTTCGGGCATAATGATTGATATCAGCCCTGCGGCGCTGAGCGTTGCCACTTGTAATGCTCAAAGGCTTGGGGTCAGCAAAAAAATATTGCCTCTACGTGCGAATTTAACCGCCCTGCCCTTTGCTAAAAATTCCTTACATGTACTCATCAGCAATCCGCCCTATGTCAGCGAAGATGAATATCAAGGACTTGAGAAAAATGTACGCGATTTTGAACCAAAGACCGCACTTGTTCCTGCGCTTTTACCTAATCAAAGTGATCCGCAAGGGCTGTATTTTATTGAAAGACTGGCCGCGCAAGCTTTTTATATTTTAAAAGATGATGGCATTTGTATAGTGGAGCATGGCTTTAGCCAAGGGGAAGCTGTGCGTAAACTTTTTGCCAGTAGCGCTGACTGGAAAAGCGTCAGCACAGGCAAGGATTTAGCTGGTTTAGATAGGTATTGTCTATGCAAAAAATAATGGGGAAAAACTTCAAAAAGCTTTCCCCCAACACATAGATATAATTAATTTTACTTAAGAGCTTGCACGCGAACCTTGGTTATGCCGGCATAGCGAAAATCCAAAAGCTCTGCACCGCGGCGAGAAAGGTCGATGATTTTTGTTTTGGAAAAAGGCCCTCTGTCTGTGATACGCACCACAATGGATTTACCATTTTTCAAATTGGTCACCTTAACGCGCGTGCCAAGGGGCAAGGTTTTGTGGGCTGCGGTCATGGCGTTCATGTCAAAAACTTCGCCGCTGGCGGTTTTTCTACCATGAAACTTCTTACCATACCAAGTACCTATGCCGGTTTCATCATAGCCATCACTATTGGCAAGCAAATAATAACGCACCCCTCTGGTCACATAGGACTTACCGCTACGCTGTGGCGTCCCCTTGGAAAATTCATATTTTTCCTCTTCCTTTTTAGGTGTGACGGGTTTCACCACAGGAGGAATTTTTTTCAAATCAGGCTCCGGTTGCTTGGCACAAGCTGTCAATCCGAAAAAAGCAAAGCATAACATGGTGCAAAAAATTAATTTTGTTTTAATAAACATTTAATCCTCCAATAAAATAGTTTTGATTTGTGCATTATTATAAGCATCCAAATATTCTTGTAAAATGCGCTCAAAATTCTCTACTGCCACAGAGTCATCCTTAAGATGCTCTTGAGCTTTTTCTGCAATATCAAGAGCAGTTTGCAAATGCCCACCGTCAAGGCTGGCCTTAATGGCAAGCAAGTAAAAAGCCCCCATATCATGGGCATACATCACCTGTATAAGCGGCTCTAAATGCCCTTGTTGCTGAATAAATTCTTCGTGGGTAGCGATGTACAAAGCAAGGGCTGCATTATGCCCTTGCGTGCGCAAATACATAACCAAAAGTTGAAAAGTCTGCTCGAGCACGCCTAAAATTCGTTCCAGTTCGCGTGCAATACTTTCCTTGGTTTGTGCGGTATATGGCATAAGCGCATCAATTATGTCTATATGCACTTCTGCTCTATTTTTGATTTGGATTAAGCGATTTGTGTAATGCTGACGCTGAAAGGCATCTTCCTTAAGCTTGCTACATTCATGAAAAGCATAACCAATACACCAGTCTAGCATGCTTTCCACTAGCGCCTCAGAACATTTGTGCCCTGTGCAAGGAGTAGCATCCTCGTCAAGGATTTGCGCCACCTCTGGCAAAGCGGCCTCACCCATGCCGTAGCCTTCATAGGTGCGCTTACCGCTCTTTTTCTTACGAAAAAGATGATGTGCAGTATCTTTTAGGCGCCAAAAAACGCCCTTGCGCATGGCCTCACCAAGTAACTCGCGCAGAACTGCATAGGATATGGTTTGCGAACGGGCAAAACGCTGTGACTGGTCAGTAAGTATTGCATATACAGAGCAAAAGTCGCGCAATAAATCACGCACAAATACGTCTGCATGCTCGGGATTCCAGCGCCCTATCATTGACCATCCTCAACAAGCAAAGCTTCGCCAACTCTAACATCATACAGGCGCATGGGGTCGGAGCCGGCCTCACCACGTCCCATTTGCTTATACATTGCGGCGGCTTGCTCAATAACATCCGCAGGCAGCCATTCATGCTTTTCCCACACTTCGGGATGCTCCATCTGCCAAAGACGAAACTCTATGCCACCCTCTTCACCGCGACGCACATAGACGCGCACCTTGGCATCACTGGGGTTCGGGTTATAGTATAATCCTTTATCATCTTTCATTATATATACCTCTTGAATTATTTTTTGGGGGGAACTTTTTTTAGGGAAAAAAAGTTTCCCCCAAACCCCCTT
>CAYJHU010000290.1:0-2736 GCA_964369655.1 uncultured Desulfovibrionaceae bacterium
ATTTGGGAGGCTCTGCCTCCCAAGCCCTCCGCCAAAGGGGTTAAACCCCTTTGGAATCCTTTATGCGTTTAATTTTCAACAAGTTGAAAATTAAACGGAGCAACTTTTGCATGTAATGTACTTACCTCAAAGCGTAAGAATTTTCACAAGGAAAATTCGGAATAAAAGTTTTTGAGGGACCGACCCAAAGGGCTTGTAGCCGTTGGCGAGGAACGAGCCTTACGGATATCGTGCGCCAAGGCGTTCCCTCCCCCAGAAAAATAAAAGCCACATGATTATTACTTGCCAAGAATGCACACTTAGCATACAAGTAACGCCGTGCCGCGATGGTGGAATTGGTAGACACGCTAGACTCAGAATCTAGTGCTCAATTGGGCATGGGAGTTCAAATCTCCCTCGCGGCACCAGCTATATTTCTAAATTCTCCCTTTCGACTACCCTAGAAAGTATACCCCAACTGAAAACCAACATTATAGTTATGGGCATTGGCATCGCTTAATTCTGCTCCTGCATTAAATTCAAAGAAATAATTATCCACATGGTTAAAACGTACGCTGGCCTGAGCAAGAAAGGTGTTGCGTCCCATAAGCGGCGTTTCAGTGGTAAATGTGACAGCCTCATAGCCCTTGAAAGCCGCTTGAGTATATAAAGTGCCATCGAGCAATTCATGACGCCATGCAACTAATCCACTTATATCAAGGATAAAATCTTTAGAAAGGCTAGTGCGATATTCCATCTGCAGGCCGAGTCCGGTGCGCAAGCTATCATAGGTCATGGAGTCCATGCTTAACGCACTGGCACTGTCACCACTTTCTGTGATATCCGGTCTTTGCAAAAATGAATATTCCAGCCAAACTACCGGCCCTGCACTAAAATTGCCCATATGCCAGCTTTTGCCGCCGCCAATAAGGGCACTTCCCACAAAATCTGTCCACTCACTGGAATTTTTACGCAAATAGTCGGCAAATTCCACGGTGCGCTCTTGTGAATTGTTTTCAAAGCCAATACGCCCTTGAGCCATTACATACCAATCATCCCAAGATCTTGGAGACAGCATCGCATGTATTCCCAAGGAGAAGCTTTGAGTGTCCGTAACAGAGTCAAGGCTTCCATCTGCATAGGTCCTGCGTGTGGCAAAGCCCATATGAAAACCAGTCGTCACCCCTTCTTGCCATGTATAATCTGCACCAAGTAACATGCCAACACTGCTGCTTTTCCAGCCATCGTAGCCGTCATACTCTCCCTGCCAGCTTCCGGTAGCAATTACGGAGCCCCAAAGTTCCCATTGTTTTTGTTCATAATCTTTAAGGGAAGACCCCGCGGGCATTCCTGAACTTCTTTCTTGCACTTCAGGTAAAAGATCTGAAGGGCGTGTGTTTTGGAGCATACGGTGCATGAGCAAGGAATTATAAGTCCTTTGTTGGCTAAGGCCTGCTTGAGCCAATTGATTTTGGGTTTGAGCGCCAAGCTCTCTAAGGCCTTGTTTAACATCTGAACCGTTTGGGTTAGAAAAGTCTAAAGCGCTTATTAAAGTTTGCATATCCCCTTCAGCATTAGGAACAAGAGCAGATAAGGTATTGCCCACTTGGTGCTCTGCATTATTTGTTGCATGCTGGGTGTAGGCATTGTTTGGGCGCATTATGTTTATTTGATGTACGCTTCCGTTAAGGGTATTTGTGACGTTCAAGGTAGGAGAGTTTTTCTGGAGGTTTGTTGCGCTAAAAGTTCCGCTAATGTTTAAGCTGTCAAAAACTTCAAACTCTATCTGCATCGCTGAATCATAAAAATCCTGCTTAAGCGTAAACTGCAATTCGCCGCCAAGGGAGGCGGAGCTAGCTGTAATAACTTTTGCTGGTGTATTCTCACTAATTTCTAATTGTAAAAGTCCTTGGTTTGTTTGAGAAAACGTACCTACGCTAAGGCCATTAGCAACATATACAAGGCCGGAATTCTGCACGCCTTTGTTTACTGTTCCATCGGAACTGTAAAAAGTACCGCCAGTACGAACAACAACATCACTTTGTGATAAAATACCACCACTACCGTCTAAGCGTGGCATAAGTCCTAAAACGCCACCTTCAATAATGGTTGGTCCGGTATAATCGTTAGTGCCTTGAAGCATAAGAGTGCCTAATCCCTGCTTAATAATACCGGCGCCAAGGCCATCTAAAGCAAGGGCATTCTGAGCATTTTCGCTGTGTGTGCTGGTTGTACGAAAATCCGCGTGATGGTAAGCATCATTCCATTCTTCTTCGCTAATATCGTTGGAAAAAGTAGCAAAATAGCCCTTGGTATCAAAAACTTCCATGGCATAAGTGTTGCCACCTAGTTCTGGTATACTTAGGGCATGATCCTTAGTTAAGCGATTAACATCCAGAAGAGCAATTCCTTGCACGGCCTTGCCCACATCAAGGATTCCGCGTCCAAAAGCTTGTTCTTTGGTGAGCTGTACTACTACATACTGATTGCTATCAACGAGCGAAATAGCTGAGTCTAGTGAGTCATCCACACTCTTAGGGGCTACTTGGCTATAAGCGTCATAAAGCAAATCTTTTGCGTCTTCTTGCGTCAGGCTAGCACCAAGTCCATTGTCTATGGAATAAAATGTGAGTATTCTTTTGCTAGGGTCTTCGTTATAAGTAAGTCCTAGAGTGAATTGGGGTGCGGTAAAGTTGGTATTAGCTGTGGTGAGTACAGTATCCACAAGTTGCTTACCGTTCATCCAAGGATAGGCTT
>CAYJHU010000291.1:0-2732 GCA_964369655.1 uncultured Desulfovibrionaceae bacterium
GTAAGCCAAGTGTCCAGAGATAATCAATGGTACTTCATTGAAAATACCATTGCCGGCGGCTGGGTACAGGCAAAGGATGTGGCCTATGTAGATCAAGCTACCATCTCTAAATACAGAAGCTTGCCCCTTGCGGCGCTTATTCGCGATAGGGTGCAATTGCGCTCTACCAGCGGCCAGAGTATTGGACATGCACACATTGGTGCAGCTTTCCCACAAGTAAGTGCTGGTGGTACATTTACCATTCTTGTGCCTGTAAATGGAAAGGGTGGTCTTGCGTCTATCACTGAAGCAGTTGTCTCCGGTAGTGATGCCGTGACCATCCCCATGCCCATTACTGCCATGAATGTGGCTGCGGTTGGTAATGTTATGATGGGCCAAACCTATGGTTGGGGCGGCGTAAATGAAAATCGCGATTGCTCCTCTGCCATGCGTGATATGTTTACTCCTTTTGGTATTTCCATGCCACGTAACTCGCGCGGGCAATACAGATCCGGCTATGAAGTTTCTGTTGCCGGTCTTGATGATGCTACCAAGTTGCGCACCATCGTTTCTCAAAGCAGTCCCTTTAAGACGCTTGTTTGGATGCCAGGACATATTGGCCTCTACCTTGGTACGGTCAACGGTCAGCCCGTCATGTTCCATAATGTATGGGGTGTGCGTGTGAATGAAGGTCCAGGCCATGATGATCGTCATATCATTGGCCGCGCCGTTGTTACGACACTAGAGCCCGGTAAGGAATTGCCGAATTTGTATAATGATCAAACCATTATACGTCGCATCGGCGGAGTGTCTGTATTACCTGGACCACAATAGATGTTTTTTCTGGGGGAGGGAACTTTTTGAAAAAAGTTCTCTCCCCCAGACCCCCTCTCTCAAAAACTTTTATTTGAATTTTCCTCACGGAAAATTCTCATTTATATCACAGTAAAAATTTACAAAAAATAAAAGCATGCAAGAATTTAATTTTATTGTTAGCAAAGAAACTTCTTCGCAGGCAGAAATGCGCTTGGATGCTTTTTTGGGTGCACAAGTTACAGATATTTCGCGTGAGAAAATCAAAAAAGCCATTAAAAACGGACAATGCCGTGTGGATGGTCTTTTGATAAATTCTGCCAGTGTGCGTGTAAAATATGGTCAAAGTGTGGAGCTTTGTCTTATGCCGCCGTCGACGCATGTTATTCCTGAAGCTGGTGAAATTGAAGTGCTTTGGGAAGATGAGCATCTGCTTATTTGCAATAAAGCCGCAGGCCTCACCGTGCATCCTTGTCCTTCTTGCACAGAAAATACCCTCATACAACGTCTTGCGGGGCGCTATCCTGCCTTACTTTTACAAGAAGGGCAACGCCCCGGCATAGTGCATCGCCTCGATAAAGATACCAGCGGGCTAATGGTGGTTGCTCTGACTGAGGCGGCGCGTCTGGCCTTAACTGAAAGTTTTAGTGAGCGACGCGTACACAAAGAATACCTTGCCTTGGTAGAAGGTATTATTGCTGAACACGGCGAAATTTCTGAACCCCTCGGGCGTCACCCAACAGCCAAAGTAAAGATGGCCATTGTGCCGGAAAATAAGGGCGGAAAGCCGGCACACTCTGCATGGCAAAGATTGTATGCTGATCCACTTGGGCGCTTTTCCTTGGTGAAAGTTAGAATTTTTACAGGGCGCACACATCAAATTCGTGTACATATGGCTTATCTTGGCTATCCGCTTGTGGGGGATGCCTTATATCATGGAAATACTACATTTTGTCAGCGACAGATGCTACATGCTTGGCACCTTTGTTTTGAGCACCCTGATCATTCCATGAAAGGCAAAGCATGTGAATTTTATTGTGCACCGCCAAAGGATATGCTTGATTGCGCCTTAAACCTCACCCAAAATTTTGAGAAAATAATCATAACCGGACTTGCCGGCTGCGGAAAATCTTCCTTATTAAAAGCCCTCGAAGCTCTCGGCCTTGCCACGTGGAGTGCGGACGCTGTGGTAGCAAAGCTGTATAACATTGGCGGCAGTGGGCATAGATATTTTTATGAGCGCTTTCAAACTCGTTTTATGGAGCATAAAAATGCACCGCTTCAGCGTGATGTATTACGACTTGCCATGCAAGATGACATGCATCTTCGTCAAGAAGTAGAGCGAGTTATTCATGCCTTTGTGCGAGAAGATTGCGCACGATTTTGGGAAGATTGTCAGAAAAAAGGCTTACCTTATGCGGTGGCAGAAATTCCCCTCTATTTAGAAAATGGATGGCATGAACGCGAAGAGTCTTATATTGTGGGAATTTCTTGCCCGCAAAATGAACGCTATGCACGATTACATAAAAATCGACAATGGTCTGAAGAGCAGTGCCAAAGCATTGATGGATGGCAGTGGGCAGAACAAAAAAAGATGGCGGCTTGTGATGTCGTAATTCAAAACGATGGCAGTCTTGAAGAATTAGAAAGTGCTGCGCAAAGACTTGTGCAAAATATAAAAAAGCGTAAAATGGAACAACAGGAAACATTGTCACAAACTTTGACCAGTTTATGGCAGGTGCCACAATAAATTATTAGCAAGGGGAATATATGGAAGTTTGTATTGCTTACATGAAGGATAAACCTGTGATGTTGCGTCTTGAAGATGATGTTGTAACCATTGATGGTGAAGCCCATGCCATGAAGGGCGTGAGTAAAGAAATGCTTGAAGAATTTTCCGCAACCATTGCTGCCATCCCTTATAGCACAGATCAAGAAGG
>CAYJHU010000292.1:0-2724 GCA_964369655.1 uncultured Desulfovibrionaceae bacterium
AGTGCTCATGTATTTCATTCATAGAGGTAAATTATGACAACACAAACTCGTAGAGAGCAGAACATTGAAGAAGTCATTGAACGCGAATTAGCCATGTTTTTGGCTGTAAAAAATGATGGCGGCCCAGCCTCTTGCCAGCAAAATCCAGATATGTTTCGCCACTGGCGCTGGATGATTTTTTCTGTGCTTTCAGATAAGTATGTTGAATCTTATCTACAAGATCTTGTGGAAGCAGCCCATGAAGGGCGGAATTTACTTTTAGAAAAATACGCACGCATGGATAATCTTATCCCTTGTACTTCCCCCAACATGGACAAAGTACAAGCCATCACAGCTGTTGAGCGTACTTGGCTTACGCAACTAGCCGAAGATTTTCCTTTGCAATTTGCACAGCAATTACAACGTTTTGATTTTTATTTTTCCCCAGAAATAGAAGTCCTTTCCGAAAGAACGCTGGATTGCTATCTTAGCTGTATTGCCAAAGCGCAAGAAGAGGGGCGCAACCTCGCCTTTGAACGCTATGAAAATATGTATAAGCGCATGGGATTACCTAATGTGGCCGAAAAAGAAATTCTTTTACAAGGCAAGTAGCAGGCTTAATTCATGCAAGGATTACGTCTTTCACAGCTTTTTTTTGAAGAAGCCGCCGCGCCACTTTTGCGAAAAAAACTCAACGCGCATTGGCAACGCTTGGCCTTTGGGCTGGTGGGTGAAGGCTCAGAATGCTTTGGTTTTGATGATAAAATCTCACGCGATCATGATTTTGGCGCAGGATTTTGCATCTGGCTCCCTCAAGAAGACATGCCATCCCTTGCTCCGTTTATTCATGAGGCGCTTTGCACCCTACCGCATACCTTTATGGGTTTTCCTGTTCGGCCACATTTGCAAGAACAAAATCAGCATGGGGGACAGCGTCTAGGGCTCTTTTCCATAGAAGATTTTTACAGACGCTTTACCAACGCTCCCGTGCCACCGCAAACATGGCAAGAGTGGTATCTTATTCCGGAGCATTTTTTGGCTGTATGTACCAATGGCGCCGTGTTTTATGATGGATTAGGGGCTTTTAGTGCTTTTCGTCAAAGCCTACTCAATTTTTACCCAGAAGATGTGCGTAAAAAGAAATTAGCAGCACGACTTGCTGTTATGGCGCAAAGCGGACAATACAATCTTTTACGTTTGCTGGAGCGTGAGGATACAGTGGGAGTCACATTGACCTATGCGCGCTTTATAGAAAATGCCTTGGCAGCCTTTTTTCTCTTACATAAGCGCTATATGCCTTTTTATAAATGGGCTTTTAAAACGGCGCAAAATTTACCGCAAGGCAAAGCTTTTACAGACTTAATACTAAAGGCACAGCAAAGCATGACCGCGCAAAATGACAAATCTAAAAGTGCGATAAATGCGATGGAAGAGATCTGCCTTTATATGATGAAACTACTACAAGCGCAGGGCTTAAGTACATCAGATGAGCCATGGCTTATGGAGCAAGCAGAGCACGTGCAAAGTAGCATTACCGTGCCGCAACTGCGAAGCTTGCCCCTCAGTCATGGGGTGCACTATTCATAATAAATCTGCAATAAAAAGCGACACACCGAAGCCTTAGATTTACTACGTTTTTTTCATCCAATGGCGTAAAGTATTATACAGCACCTCTGGAGATATAGGCTTGGTTATATGGTCATTCATGCCATTTTCAAGGCTTTTTTCCTTATCTCCTGTCATGGCGTGCGCAGACATGGCCACCACAGGCAAAGAGGTAAATCGTGGATTTTTACGTATATTTCTTGTAGCCGTAAGCCCGTCCATAACTGGCATTTGAATATCCATAAGCACAATATCATACGCGTTATTTTCCAGCAAATCGAGAGCTTCTTGCCCATTACTGGCAATATCTAAAGTATAGCCAAAGCTTTGCAAAAGCTCCTCTGCAATAATCTGATTTATCTGATTATCTTCCACTAGCAGAATATGACCGTAGCAAGTTTCCTTCTCATTCGTGCTCGCCCCAAGCGCAGTGTTTTGTTCGCAGTTTATACTTGCCAGCTCAAAATAAGCGGTAAAGAAAAAGCTTGAGCCTTTACCAAGAGTGCTCTCTACCCAAATTTCTCCCTGCATCATATTTACAATATTTTTTGAAATGGCTAGCCCAAGTCCTGTACCACCATATTTTCGTGTAACCGAAGAATCTGCTTGCGTAAAAGCAGTAAAAAGATTTTTTGCCTGTTCATCGCTTAAGCCAATGCCGGTATCAGTGATCTTAAATTGACACTTTAAATTATTATTAATTTTTGTATTGGAAACCTCAACACGAATGCTTCCTTTTTCTGTAAATTTAATGGCATTATTTACGAGATTAAAAAAAACTTGCTTTAAGCGCAAAGGATCGCCCAAAATAGGCTGCATGGGAAACTCTCCCTCATCCATATAATATTGAAGATTTTTGCTTTTAATAGTATTCATAAAAAGACTTTCCATTTCAGAACAAATGTCATGGATGGTAAAGGGAATAATTTCCATCTCAAGCATGCCTGCTTCAATCTTTGAAAAATCAAGAATATCATTAATAATGCGTAGCAGCTCCTTGGTAGAAAAAAGAGCTTTTTGTAAATAATCTTGTTGCTTAGAATCAAGCTGAGAGATAGATAAAATACGTAATAAACCTAAAATACCATTCATGGGGGTGCGAATTTCATGGCTCATATTTGCCAAAAACTCACTCTTGGC
>CAYJHU010000293.1:0-2706 GCA_964369655.1 uncultured Desulfovibrionaceae bacterium
TATTTTTGGCCTTAACAGCCTGCGCCAGAGCCGTATATCCTTCCTCATCTTGAGTATTTATCTGTGCTCCATGTGCTATTAGAATTTTTGCCACCGCAAGGTGTTTTTCCTTACAAGCTAACATAAAAGATGTAATACCACGGCCGGTTGCATCCACATTGGCCCCTTTTGCCAAAAGAAATTCCACCACAGGCATATGCCCCCCATGAACCGCATACATAAGCGCCGTCCAGCCCATAGAGTCAATATAGTCACCAATATTTTCATCACGTGGCTGAAGATCAATTTCGGCCTTATGTTTAAGCAAGAGCTTTACCGCATCAAGCTTGCCATGATGAGCGGCAAACATAAGGGCGGTAACCCCATGATCATCAAATACATTAACCTTAGCAGCATGAGTCAGCAAAAGCTCCATGGCTTTCACCTGCCCTTTAAGGGCGGCATACATAAGCGCCGTCCCTCCACCGGGATCTGGTCGAATATTTATTTGCGCCCCCTGCTTAATAAGCAAACGCATGGTGTTCAAACGTCCATTTTGCGCCGCAGCGCTGAGGGCTGTGAGGTCACTTCCATCCTCATTAGCATCAATATTTATTTTTTTCAGTAGCTTTTGCACCTTTGTGTTATCTCCGCGGGCGGCGGCTTGTATAAGCTCCGTGGGATCAACATAGCCATAAGATGGATAAGACACCAAAAACACACCACAAATAACAAGACAAATACATACAATATTTTTCATACGCTCCCCACTTGCAGTAAGCCCTTTTATAAAAACTATTGCTTAAACATAGCAAGCTGAGCGCACATTGAAAAGCTTGTTTCCTTTTTTTTCTTAAAAATCATTACAAAGATGATATGTATCCCTCTAACAGTATAAGCAAGCATCGCTAGATGCCATCAATCTATCGTGGCCAAGCAAAACACACAAAATATCACAAGGGGTAAAATTTTTATTATACCAGTTTAAGAATTTCACATTAACAATCATGTTTTCTGTTGTAATTTCAATTAACTTTTTGTATACATATAGTCAGATATCAACACATCAATCTTGTTAAAAACGTAAGAGGAAAGTATGCAAAGAGAACAACTGGCTTCGAGACTTGGTTTTTTACTTGTATCAGCAGGCTGCGCCATTGGACTTGGGAACGTATGGCGTTTTCCATTTATCGCAGGGCAATATGGCGGGGCATATTTTATCCTCGCGTATTTTTTCTTCCTTTTTTCCGTTGGTTTACCTATTCTTATTATGGAATTTTCCATTGGTCGTGCCTCGCGTAAAAGCTGGGGCGGCGCCTATGAAGCCCTACAACCTAAAGGTACTTTTTGGAGTAAATTTGGCATAGTTGGCTTGCTCGGGGCTTTTATTTTAATGATGTACTACATCCCCGTGGCCAGCTGGCTTTTCAGCTACTGTTTTCATACCGCTTCCGGCACGCTTTCAACGCTTAGTCCCGAAGAAGTCGGACAATTTTTTGGAACCATGCTCTCCAAACCGTGGACTATGTACGCATGGACGGTCTTTGTCATTGTTCTTGGCATTGCCTCTTGCGCCCTCGGAGTGCAAAAAGGTGTTGAGCGCATCATTAAGTACCTTATGATTGGTCTCATTTTGCTTGTCGTCGTACTTGCCATACACTCCTTAACCCTACCAGGTGCAGGCAAAGGTATGCATTTTTATCTTGCCCCAGACCTTGAAAAAGTCAAAGCCGCAGGTTTTCTTAACTTACTCAATGACGCCATGAATCAAGCCTTTTTCACCATTAGCGTTGGCATTGGCTCCATGATGATTTTTGGCTCCTATCTTGATAAAAAACGTAGCATCACCGGCGAAGCACGCTATATCATCGGACTTGATACCTTTGTGGCCATCACAGCCGGTATTATTATCTTTCCGGCCTGCTTCACCTATGGCATCGAACCAAATGCCGGCCCTGCCCTAATCTTTATCACCCTGCCCAATGTTTTTAACGAAATGGCAGGCGGACATATTTGGGGACTGCTCTTCTTTGTCTTTATGGCCTGCGCAGCACTCACCACTGTCATCGCCGTTTTTGAAGCTATTATCGCCTATTTTATGGATGTGCATAACTTTTCACGTAAAAAAAGTACGCTCATCACCTTTGTCAGTATCATGATTGGCGTTCTTCCTTGCATCCTTGGCTTTAACGTCTGGTCAGACATCCAACCCCTCGGCGAAGGCAGTAGCATCCTTGATTTTGAAGACTTCATCATCAGCAAAAACCTACTCCCCCTCGGCTCACTGCTTGTGCTTTTCTTCTGCACCACACGCTACGGCTGGGGCTATGACAAGTTTTTAGAAGAAGCAAACATAGGAGAAGGAGCGAAATTTCCTAAATATTTACGCTTCTACTTAACCTATATTTTACCGATAATCATAATCTTTGTATTCATTCAAGGCTATTTGCAAATGTAATTAGTTGTTTTATTGGGGGAGGGAGTTTTTTGAAAAAAGCTCCCTCCCCCAAACCCCCTCCCCCAAAAACTTTAGAGTTTTCCTTACGGAAAACTCTTTTTATTACTTGGGGTGATACACGAAATTAATCGCTATACGGCGCCAGCAAAGCTGCGCCTGCTTATAATTTCCGCCCCTTCCCAATAACTTTACCCCTCTTGATAGCGCCACAATGTGACATTAAAAAAAGATTGAGGCCGCCATTAAAGTTTTTTGGAAAGGGGGTCTGG
>CAYJHU010000294.1:0-2697 GCA_964369655.1 uncultured Desulfovibrionaceae bacterium
GCTTGAGGCGTGGTGGAACTTCTGTGGGGTCAACACCTAAGATATGCCCTGCGGTGCGGTGCAAGCCAACTTGCCTAAAGTCAATGGGTTGGCAATCTTTATTGCCGCCAAAAAATAACCCAATACGATAAGAGGCATAGGGCGCATCCATAGCGAGAGTTTCATGGCTTGAGAGCTGCATACTTGGATATTGCGCTTGAAAAAGCTCCACAAAATAATCAGCCATAACGCATTCTAAAATACATTCATGCCTTTGCAAAAACTTTTCAGCATAGGGAAACCAGCCCAAGATGTCGCCAAGCGTACCCACAGGAAATTTTAGGAGCACAGGGCGGTCTTTTAAGTCCATAACATGGTCAAGGATGGGGGTATCTTCGCCTCGAATCCAAACTTTAATACCAAATTGCACAAAGTATTTTTTAGTGGAAACAACCCAGCCTTCATCAGCATCGCAAGCAAAGAGAATGTTGCCCGACTCTTCATCGGTGAGCATCACATGCCACTGCCCCTTGGGTAAGAGCACTCTTGCGCCGTCATTAAAATCATAGCGAATACCAAGCGGCCCCTCTTGTGTGGGAATTTCAGAAGGGTTTTTGAAAAATAAATCGTTGGGGTCAACAATGGGATTAGCCGCCGCAACGGCTACCTCTGCTGGCACAGTGCCATCATAATCTTGTTGCATGCCCTCCGGGGTTTCTATTGACGTTTGGAGGGCAGCATCTTGCTCTTGCTCTGTAGCTTGGTCATTTTGTGTTGTCATAAATTAAAATTCCCACTTGAAGTTTACATCAACGCTATGGTCAATATACTTACTTCTAGTATTTAATTCATAATTTACATCAATGCCAAAATCTTCGCTAAATTGCATATCAAGCCCTGCGCCGAAGGCAAAAGTATGGCGGTCATTTTCTATGGACCTCGTCTCAAAGTTACCGGCGGAAGGCGCATGTACAAAGTGTGAATTGGTGGTGGCATAAACATCCCCAAGTTCCGGTATCCAGCTCACAATAAGACTTGGGGTAATGATGGCTTCATTGACCATAAAGCTTTTCTCAAAGGTAATACTTACCGGAATTTGCAACGAATGAAAGCTATTTGCATCGGTGCCAAGGGCGCCGTCGCCGCCGCTTTCCTCAAAGCCATAGCTATGCGTATACACATAGTCCACACCAATGGAGGGGATGATTCTGAAATTATTATCAAATTCAAACACATATCCAAGGGTCAAGCTAGCCAAGAAGCTATCTTGTCCATAATTTGCCGTGAGCTCGTCATAGTAAGCCGTGACCCCTGTGCCAATATTAACATTTCTACTGCTATCATTCCACGTGTGGGCATAGCCAAGAGCGGCCTCTGCAAAGAAGTTTTCATGGCGAACGCCACCAAAGACGCTGAACATCAATTGGTCGCTGTCAATTTTTGCATTGATGTCCTTCATTTTTAGGTATTGATTACTATAGCCAAGGCTTGCCCCCAGCCAATAATTATCAAAGGAACGCATAATTCCAAGGTTGACGCCAGCCGCCGTCATATCGTAGCCGCTATAGCCGCCATCGCTTTGCTGTGAAGCCGTAAAGCCAAAGGGCGAGCCGAAGAATTGCCACGTGTTTTGCTTAAATACAGAGCCTGCCGGCAAGCCGCTGGTTTTGGATGCCGTCAATTGATTCGCATTTTCACCCACCCTTATAATACCCTCGGCCATGCTGGGTATTTGCGCCATAAATGCGCGTATAATGTTGTGATTTAAAGCATTGGCTGCGGAAAAACTCTCAGGTACAAGCTGGCGTATGGCTTCAGCCACCACTTCACCATCGGCAGGTAAATTGCCAAGGGCTGTCATGAGCGTGGGCAATTGCCCATTAGCATCAACAACATCTAATACTCGTGCAAGCCTTTGCCCATTGGGAGTGAGATAGTCGGCGTATTGTGTGGAAAATCCCGCCGATTGCTCGGTCACATGCAAGAGCAATTCATTGCCACTAATTTCTTGAGTATATCTGGCTTTAACGAGTTTAGTTTCAGTACCAAAGGTGGCATCAAGAGAAGTAGCACTGAGCACAGTATAGGAGGCTGAGCCCGTTCCTGCTTGGTTGTTATACCACACTGGGGCAATGGTTCCCCCTGCCATGCCAGTCACTGTGCCAGTTACATTGACGGGAGTACTTCCAGAGCCAAGCACAGGCACAAATGTACCACCGTTAAAGGTTACATTACCAGTAATGCTTCCGCCCTCAGCACGCAAAACTTGCCCAGCAGAATAGGTCACATTACCTGCAATGGTGCCGCCATGTAAAAAAGTGGAGGTAACAGTACCACCAGTGATTTTAAGCGTGCCACCAGTGCTAATAATGCTACTTATGGCTGTACCACCATTTTCCACACTTTGCGAGCCACCATTTAGCACAGTAGTTATATTGGCTGTACCACCGTTTAAGACATTCTGAGTGCCGCCACTAATGGTAGTGCCAGAGGCTGTTCCGCCGACATAGACATTCTGTTCGCCACCGTTAATGGTGGTGCCAGAGGCTGTGGCATCGTATGAGACATTCTGCGTTCCTCTATCATTAATGGTGGTATCATTGGCTGTACCGCCGTCATAGACAAACTGAGTGCCGCCACTAATGGTAGTGCCAGAGGCTGTTCCGCCGACATAGACATTCTGTTCGCCACCGTTAATGGTGGTGCCAGAGGCTGTGC